>JAJRTT010000181.1 GCA_024278155.1 Bacteroidota bacterium
AGGGAAAGGTAGGTTTCAGCCTTTAGAGTGTCGTTGTTTGAGTTTTCAAGCAAGTCAAGCAGGCTCAAATAGGTATCGATGGCAAGATTGTGATCCTCAAGATAATAGCAGGATTCGCCCAGGAAGTAAAAGCCTTTTAACTGTTCGTCCGTATTTTCCAAGACCCGTGAGAGCTCAATTGCTTCCTGTGCATATTCTTTGGCTTTTTTCGCATCGATCGATAAGTATTCACTCGCCAACGTATTCAATAGCCCGGGCTTTTCTTCGGTAATGGCATCTTCCAGTTTTTTTTCGAGCCGGGTAATTGCCAGGGCTTTGTCGTTTCCCTTATCATCGGCAATCAGGTGTACAGACAGCGGTAGCAGAAATACCAGGAACAGTATCTTAAAAAAAACGGCAGGTTTTTCGGTTTTTCTAATCAAGTGTCAAAAATAACAATTACAAATTATAAAAAAAATCGATTTTTCTATCTGGAAATTTGGTTCAACACCAATTTTATAAGTTCAACAATAGCTGATTTGTAATCCTTATTGTATTCATGGCTGAACCGGTTTGCAATGGCAACACAAATGGTCAGGGTTTCATGGCCGAGCATTTTGCCCAATCCGTACAATGCCGAGGTTTCCATTTCAAAATTGACGATCCTGTTGTCCCCAAAATTGAATTTGTTCAGGTTTTCGTTTATGTTGGGGTAAGAAAGCCCCAGCCTGAGCACCCTCCCTTGCGGGCCATAAAACCCGGGGGCAGTGGCCGTGATCCCGTGCACAAAACCTTTGCCCATCATTTGTTTTAACTTCTCGGAAGCTGGAACCGCATAGGGTTTTGCAAAACTATCGGGCCAATTCATTTGTTTGACAAAGGCTTCTGTTAACTTATGGTCGATAACATCATCTTTGCCGTGGTAAAAATTCAGGAGCCCATCTATCCCCAATCCATAATCCGACATCACAAAAGAGTTTAAAGGGATATCGGCTTGCAATGCACCGGAGGTCCCCAACCGGATAATGTTCAATGAAGTGTGGGTGTCTTTGGGTTTTCTTTCCCGGAGGTCGATATTGACCAGCGCATCCAGTTCGTTCAGCACTATGTCGATATTGTCGGTGCCCATCCCGGTGGAAAGGACTGTTAAGCGTTTATTGTTCAACGTCCCGGTATGTGTGCATATTTCCCGGTTCTGGCCTTTGAATTCAATGGTGTCAAAAAAGGATGAAACTACTTCCACCCGTCCCGGATCGCCCACAAGGACAATGGTATCGGCCAGGTTTTCCGGCAATATTTTTAAGTGGTATATCTTCCCGTCGGGATGTAATATCAATTCCGAATTTTGGATTTTTCCGTTTTTGGCCATCATATAATTTCTACTTTTGCTCGTAAATAATAAAAATACAAAGTTAGGAATAAGGATTTAATAATAACAATAAACTTATGAAGGCCGAAATTATTTCAATAGGGGACGAATTATTGATTGGGCAGGTGGTGAACACCAATGCCTCGTGGATGGCGGAACAATTGAACATGGCAGGGATAAAGGTGAATTGTATTTTGGCAATTTCCGATCAAAAGGAACAGATACTCGAAACCCTTCGGATGGCTTCAAAACGTTCCGATGTCCTACTGCTCACAGGTGGGTTGGGGCCAACAAAAGATGATATCACAAAAAAAACCTTATGTGAATTTTATGGTTCAAAGTTGGTTTTTGACGAGGATGTTTTCGAAGATGTAAAAAGCATTTTTGGCAAAAGGGGCTTTGTGGTTTCAGAAGTGAACAGAATGCAGGCCGAAGTCCCGGATAAGTGTACGCCCATACGTAACAAGAACGGGACTGCCCCGGGGATGTGGTTCGAGAAAGACAATACGATATTGGTTTCGATGCCGGGCGTCCCTTTTGAAATGAAGGCCATGATGGAGGGCTTTATTATACCGGAGTTGTCCGAACGTTTCGAATTGCCTTCCCTTCTCAACAAAACTGTTTTGACACATGGTGTTGGCGAGTCTTCCCTCGCTGCCATTATCGAAGATTGGGAAAACGGCCTTCCCGGAAGTATCAAACTTGCCTATCTTCCCCAACCCGGGATTGTGAGGTTAAGGCTTTCGGGAACGGGAAAGGATAAGGCAGATTTGCAAAGTCAGATTGATAAGGAGGTTTCGAAATTGCATGGTTTGATCCCCGATTTGATTTTTGGGTACGACAAGGATACAATGGAAGAAGTAATTGGTGGATTGTTGGGGGACCGAAAAGCCACCCTCGGTACTGCCGAAAGTTGTACGGGCGGGTATATTGCACATCTGATTACCAGTGTTGCGGGAAGTTCCGGTTACTTTGAAGGTTCTGTGGTTTCCTATTCAAATCCAGTAAAGGAAAAGACCCTTGGAGTGAGTTCAAAAACCCTTGAAGAATTTGGGGCCGTGAGCGAGCAGGTGGTTTTGGAAATGGCAAGAGGTGCACAAAAAAGATTAAATACCGATTATGCCATTGCTGTTTCGGGGATTGCCGGGCCATCCGGTGGAACAGATGAAAAACCGGTCGGGACTACATGGGTTGCGATTGCCACGCCCGAAAAAACATTTGCCAAACGTTTTCGTTTTGGCGAACACCGCGGGAGGAATATCCGGCGGGCAGCTTTGGCGGCAATGAATATGTTGAGGCTGGAACTGAAAACCTTTTAGGTCGAAGAAGGAATGTGTGATAGGGACCCGGAAGGTTGAAATAAAAGAACCGTATTTAAAGAAGATAAGCCCAAAGGGCTTAAGCATTAATGAGAAGAAAAG
>JAJRTT010000182.1 GCA_024278155.1 Bacteroidota bacterium
GGCGATGCCCCAAAGGATATAATCCCACTTTATTTATATGGCGAGTCGAATAAGGCAAAACCTTCCAAATGGGCTAAATATATAACGAAATATGGCCATAAGTGGTATCCAGTTGAAAGCATAACCGAATATTTAATATTTCGATTAGGGGAAATCCTTGAACTTAATATGGCCAAATCACGTTTAATTTATGTTCAGGGGCACATAAGATTTTGCAGTAGGCATTTCCTAAAAAAAGATGAGGTATTGATTCATGGCGCAGAAATATTGTCGCGATATTTAAACGAAACATCGACATCTTTTATTGACGAAATTGAAAACAAAAGACTAACGAAAGAACTTGTTGGTATTGACGACGTTATCAAAGCCATTAAAATCGTTTATCCCGACAACTCAAAAAATTTGATAAACTCATATATTACAGTATTGCTCTTTGATGCTTTATTGGGAATTAACGATCGTCATTTTTATAACTGGGGAATTATTGACAGCATTAAGGTAACCGAAAAAAAAGTTAGCTTTGCGCCAATTTACGATTCAGCACGTGGAATGTTGTGGAATTCATCCGAAAACAGATTGTTGCATAACTGTAATAACAATAATTTTATCAATAGCTATGTTATCAAATCAGAACCAAAGATTGGGGTTAAAGGGAAAAGGGTCAATCACTTTGATTTGATTAAATATTTAGATGGAAATATTGGGATAAGTGAAGCAATATGCAACATATCCATGGCAGACAACATTGTTGATAAATTCACGAATTGCATTTATTCAGAGTTCGAATACCTCTTTTCAGATTTGCGAAAAGAATTAATTGTTCGTATATTGCAAAACCGTTTTGAGCAAATAAAGCATATTCTTACCGATGGGAAAAACAAAAAGTAAATTATCAAGGTATCTATACCCTTCAGGGGTGACTGGTAAAACGGAAATAAACCAAGATAAAGTTGAGTTTGCATTGACAATTGGGGAATTACCAATTGGGACTTTAAAACTGGAAAAAGGTATTTGGGTTTTTAATTATTCCAATGAGTTTAAAAATCAATTTATTTACAAACCCTTGACTGAATTCCCTGATATTGACAAGGAATACAAATCAAGGGATTTATGGCCTTTCTTCCTAAGTAGGATTCCAGCAGCCAATAATATAAATATTGTAAACAGAGGATATCAAGAAGTCGATCTTGTCGGCTTACTTAAAAACTTTGGTTCGAAAACAACCACAAACCCTTATACGCTTCAAATGGGCCAATAATTTGACATTTCAAGGGTTTGGCTTACTAAATACAATAAAAAAAACAGAGTTATGGAAACATTTGACACAATTATCAAAACATTAAATGAAGCGAATGAACCTTTGAAGGGGGGGCAAATTGCCGAGAAATCAGGTATCGACAAAAAGGAGGTGGACAAGGCAATCAAGAAAATGATTAAAGAGGAAAAGATATATTCCCCAAAAAGGTGTTTTTATGATGTGAAGAAATAGCCTACAGATTGATCGCTTCCACCGATTTGATTTCGGGCAAGGCTTTAACCATAGCGGATTCCACACCGCCTTTCAAGGTCATCAAACTATAAGGGCAGGCGCCACATGCGCCCTGGAGTTCAACGTTCACAATATTATCATCGCTCAGGTTCACAAAGGCAATATCGCCACCGTCTTGTTGCAGGTAAGGCCTGATCTGTTCGATAACATTCTTTACCTTTCCAATAAGTTCATCTTTTTTGGTATCAGCCATGATTTGGTTTCTTAGTTTAAAATAATGAAATACTTATAACATCTTTCTTCTAATTAACTTTGTGTTGACCGAAGTCTGATGACCGGTGTCAAGTGTTAAAATATCTCAATTATGCTCTAACTCTAATCTTTTTTACCTGTCATCCGACATCCGTCACCGGCCAGTTATTGACTACCTTAAGTGTTTACTAAACTCAAATAATATAATTGAGTTTGGTCTAAAAAGCAATAATCAATCAAAATGCCACTAAAACACAAATGCACAAAACCCCACAAAAGCCTATATTACAGCAAAATAGTTTCCTGGGATTTAGTGGTTCCGAGCTTTTGTGGCTAAATGTATCTTTTTAGACTGCACTCATAATTCCAACAAAAAACTATCCTAATGAGTCGTGATTTCAACAATCTTCGTAGGTTCCAAATTGGCGTTCCTGATAGCGGTTTGCTGGGCCACACTTTGTGCCAATGCCATAAATGCTTTTCCCTCAACCGAATCTTCGTCCAGGGCAGCCGGGCTCCCTTCGTCACCTGCCTCACGGATACTTTGTACCAGAGGGATTTGTCCGAGCAAAACCACATTGGATTCTTCGGCCAGTTTCTTGGCGCCATCTTTTCCGAAAATATAGTACTTATTATTGGGTAATTCATCAGGTGTGAACCAGGCCATGTTCTCGACCAAACCCAAAATAGGAACATTGATGTCCTTTGTCTTGAACATGCTAAAAGCCTTCCGGGCATCTGCAAGTGCAACTTCCTGGGGTGTGCTCACGATTACGGCGCCGCTCACGGGCAAGGTCTGCACCATTGTCAAATGGATATCACCGGTACCAGGGGGAAGGTCGATAATGAAGTAGTCCAGCTCGCCCCAATCCGCATCATTGATCAACTGGTTCAAGGCATTGGTGGCCATAGCCCCGCGCCAAATCAACGCCTGTGTGGCATCCACAAAAAAGCCAATGGACAAAACCTTAACACCATATTGCTCCATGGGGATAATCTTTGTTTTCCCGTCAACCTCTTTTCCCTGTGGGTGCATCCCCTCCAGATTGAACATCAAAGGTACGGATGGCCCGTAAATATCGGCATCCAACAATCCAACCTTTGCCCCTGTCTTTGCCAATGCAACGGCCAGGTTGGCAGAAACAGTTGATTTCCCGACACCTCCTTTGCCAGAAGCAACCGCTATGATATTCTTGACCCCTTTCAGCAACAATTCGGTCTCTTTCCTACGGCTCGAAACCTTGGACTCCATCTTTACGGTTACTTCAATATCTTTATCGACATGTTCATGGATGGCTTTTTCGCAATCCTTCTGCATCAAGTCCTTTAACGGACAGGCAGGGGTTGTCAAAACCAAATCGAAAGTTACTTTTTTCCCTTCGATCTTTATGTTCTCGATCATCTTCAACGTCACCAGATCTTTTTTCAGATCCGGGTCGTCAACATGCTTTAACGCATCTAATATTTGTTCTTTTGTAAATGACATTTCAATTATATTTTGATTTTGCAAAAGTAGGTAAAAGTATTTATCTGGAAACAATCTAAATAGGAAATACTGGAATTTAGAGAGGTGTACAAATAAAACCTATTCAGCCCCTACCCTCAACTCATAAAGGGAATCAAGTTTCAAGTACTTTCGTGCCAATTCCCTGATTTCGTCAGATGTAATCGTATTCACCACATTTATGTAATCCGTAAAAAAGGAATTGTCAAGGCCGTACTCCAACAATCCCTTGAGGTTGTCCGACAAAGCAAAAGGCCCGTCCATACTGCGAACCATTTGGCCCAACATATAATTTTTCACAAGGCGCAATTCATCTTCCGGAACCTTATCGTTCTGCAATATCGAAATTTCATGATATACTTCGTCAATGGCTTTTTGTGCCACATCACCCGCCACTTCGGAAGCAATAAAAAAATATCCGGAATGGTGCAATGAAACCACGGCAGACCCAATCCCATAGGTATAGCCCTTATCTTCACGGATATTTGTCATCAACCTTGACCCAAAATAACCACCCAA
>JAJRTT010000183.1 GCA_024278155.1 Bacteroidota bacterium
CGGGCTTCGCCCTCTCCCGCACGGGGCACGGCGGGCTTCGGCGGACACTGTCCACCTGATAACACGAATAACAATTTCCCCTGTTTATGTTTTATTATGTGTACATACTTCAATGCAACGACCAGTCTTATTATATCAGGTGCACAGAAAACCTGGAAGAAAGGTTGGCTGCACACAATAAAGGATTGGTAAAATCGACCAAGGGGAAGTTACCGGTAAATATTGTTGCATATATTGCTTTTAGGGAAAAGGCCAAAGCCTATCAATTTGAGAAATATTTAAAATCAGGTTCGGGAAGGGCATTCAGGAACAAAAAGGCCAATTTAGCTCCTATCTACGTATCAATACCTCCGTGGCACCGTACCCAAACTCTTTCATGGAAGCATCCCGGGCGCTCACATTATCATAGTCTTTCAGGATTTCCCTGATGGCGGTTTTCAGGACACCTGTCCCCACACCATGGATGAAAGTAACCTTTGACAAATTATTGGCAATGGCACTTTCAAGGCTTTTTGTGAAATAATTTATCTGCACACGGAGCATTTCACTGTTCTCCATATTTTGGTGGTTGTCCACCAGTTCATAGATGTGCAAATCCACAACGGCTTCATGCGGACTGGTTTTATGCTCTTCGATAATATGTTTGGGCTTAACTTCCTTGGCTATTTTAACTTCGGGTTCATTTTGCTTTTTGGCTGTCCCTGATTTAAGCAATGATGCTTGTGCCGAAAGTGGCAACAAGGAAACCACGATTGCTTTCCCTTCCATTAACGATGAATTTTTATAACTTCCCTCGGTATAGAACCGGGCAGGCTTCACACGGAACTCCGCACTCCCCGGACTTAGTATTTTCGTGTCTTCTTCCTTTTGGTACAACACCTGTACAACGCCCCGGCACCATTTTTCGATTTCGTCCCTTTCAATGGATTCGATCAACAGCATGGATTCCGGTGTAACCGAACCATAATCGAAGCCTGAAAAGCCCCCTTTTTCTTCCTCCCTGAAAAAACTGTAAAGAATATCATATTCGGTATGGTTAACGAGGTAAAGATCGACCATGCCCGTTATCAGCCACTTCTGGTCGTGTGGGACATAGGCCAGATAAATGCCATTTTCCAAAGTGCCCTGCCCACCAATATTCATCAAAGGGATGTTCCTTGAATCACTCTCATATTCCTGTTCGGGTTGTTCAGGGACCTCAACTGTTACCTCCTCATCAAATGCACTTTTGAAAGAGCCAGGCAATGAACCTGTTTCCACTTTCATCAATTCACTGATAACGACAGGTATCTCAAAACCATCCTCGATCCTCACATTGACAAGCGAGGGACTCACAATCTTACTTACCACACCTCCCCCACTTTCATTTAAAAACACAACCCTATCTCCTATATTGAATTTCATATCTCAATTTTTTTTGCAAAATTAAGCTTTTTTGCAATGGTTAATTACCGGACTTTATCCGTGCATTCATAAATAAAACCACTCAGGCTTTTGTCTGTGCTTTCATCCACAAGACCTGGACAACCCCATAGGTGACAACACTAACGGGGAAAAGTCGAAGAAAACATCTTTGCTGTCCTTTGTTGGTGTTTTCACCAACAACTTAGACAATGACCTACCCAACATCTGCCTGTTGTAGTTTTCACCAACAACTTGAACAATTGTCCCGATAGTGTTTCCAAAATTTTCAATGTCTATGAAAAACCCCAAAAATCTTGATCCGAATGAATTAATAGAAGTCCCTTAAAAAACAATGGCAAGGGAGAAACCCCTGGACTAACTGGAAAACCGTGAACAGGGATTACAAATTAGATACTTTAGAAATATTGCCCGAAGGCTGGGTACTTTATGAAATACAGTAAACATATCGTCATATTAACGCCGGGTTTCCCCAAGAATGAACAGGACACGACCTGTATCCCACCTTTGCAGGCCTATGTGGAAAATTTCACGGCCATCCATCCCGAAATAAAAATGAGCATCATATCTTTCCAATATCCCTTTTTCAAATTGTTTCGTTTGATATTGGCGTTGCCAAAGCTTCACCGAATTGGGCCGTGGCCAAAACCGAAATATTTAAAGGGCTATACCGGTTTAGCAGAAACTGCAAAAGTTGAAACTGAAAGCCCCCCTTTGAACAGTGAAACGGTGCACAGGTATTTTGAATTAATCCAAAAGGAAAACTTCTATGCAAGTTGTCAACAATACCAACTTTGGGCAGGAGGTATGCCTTTCATGATGGTGACAAAACCAATATGAGGCAACAATCAATTAAATGGAAATTCGCTCGCAAGTTCATGAAATCCCCTGTTTGAGGCAATAAAATTATTCGAACATCCAAGCCAATGCAATTACGCCTGCCCCGGTATGGGTACCCAATACGGGGGAAGCCCCGCTAATAAATTCTGGTTTTATGCCTGTAAGGTCCTCCATCTGCTTTGCAATACCATTTGCCCCTTCCTCATTTTTTGCATGGGAAATGGCATAGCCCCAGACTTTCTTCCCTTTGATCATTTTCTTCACCTCATCCATCAACATTTTCATGCTTTGTTTCTGGGATTTTGGTTTTCCAAATAATTCGGTTTTCCCTTCCTTGTTCACAACAACTATGGGCTGTACACCAAGCAGTTTCCCAAAAAAACCTTTAACAGCACTTACACGTCCACCCTTGACCATATACTTCAGGGTTTTTGTACTTGCCAATAAACGGGACTTTGAAATCCATTCGTCCATTTTTGCGGTAACTTCTTCATACGTTTTTCCCTTTTCAATCTCTTTAGCAGCCCTCAACACCTGCAATCCTAAACCACTCGCAAGCTTTTTAGAACTATAAACACTTACTTCTTTTTTGTTCCTTTCCGAAATCAAATGACCGGCCTTCCGGCTTGTGTTCCAGGTTCCACTGAGTTTATCACTTATATGAATGCCAACAATATTTTTATAATGCGAAGAAAGGTAATCGTATTTGTTGGTGAAATCTTTATATGTTGGCTGTGAAGTTGAGGGATAATAATCTGAATTCTCCAGCAAATCATAAAATTCATCTGGCGTAATTGTCACCGAATCCAAATAAAAATCCTTCTCAAAATGAACAGAAAGGGGGACAATATGAATCTGGTATTTTTCGATTAATTCCTGCGGGATATCGCAAGTTGAATCGGTAATAATAGCCGTATCCCATTTCCGGTGATTCACGATCTGGTTTTGCATCACCATGTCATCCACCTTTTTATAGGTTATATTCCCAACATCCTTAATATTGTAAAACAGTTTTGCAGGTTTATCCGTATGGATGTGCAACCTCAATTTTTTTGGGGAACCGGCAATAACCTGTGAATCACCAAAACCTTCCATGGCCTTGCTCAACTTGTCCTTATTCTCTTTTACCGGGTTGTCAAATGTTATCAAAGCCTCTGTACAATAACGGAATGTAATTTCAGCCTCATCATGGAAAACATCTTCCAATTCCTGAACTTTCATTACGTTTCTTGTTGATACAAGTTTTTTTAATTGACCATGTTTAAAAAAGTCGATCATACCTTCCAGGAAAAGGACAAAGCCTTTACCTCCGGCATCAACAACATTGGCTTTCGCCAGGACTTCCAATTGTTTTGGCGTATCCCGAAGTGCCTGTCTGGCCCTTTCGGTTGACTTAAAAATAAGCTGGTTAAAATCCTTTATTTTATCTTTCAGGGAATAAACCGAATCTGCCCAATCGCGCATTACTGTTATCATGGTGCCTTCAACAGGGTTCGCGATTGCTTCATAGGCATAACGAACTGCTTTTTTGACAATTTCTGCAAATTTTTCAATGGTAAGATCTTTCTCGTTCTCAATTTCATTGCTGAACCCATAAAGGAACTGGGCAAAAATAATCCCTGAATTTCCCCTTGCGCCTACCAGGGCTGCATCTGCCAATGCAATAGCAGTGACTTGAATATTATCAGTGGGAATAACCGTATCAATAATCGAACGCATTGTGGAGGCCAGATTGGTCCCCGTATCTCCATCAGGAACTGGAAATACGCTAATCTTATTCATTTCCTTATGATTTTCAAAAATCCTTTGGGCTCCGGCGATGAAACTATAATAGAATCTTTTGCCGTCTAATTCTTCGGTTGAGAATTTCACGATAGTAAGTTTTAGTTTAGAACGATTCTAAATTTTATGCAAAGATATGCAAAAAAACCAAGATGGTTTTGCGACTTACTAACAGCCATACGGTGAATTTGTTTTCAATGATTGTCCAAACCGGTGAATTCCAACTGCAAGCAATCAAGATGGGATTTTTAATAAGGCAGTTCTTGATTATTGTTAAAATGAAGCAAAAAAAAAGAGGCGGCTACAAGTGGCCACCCCTGATATTTATGTATGAGAGTCTTTTTTTAGAAGGAATAAGAAACGCCCAACAACAATGAGATTGTGTTTGTTTTAATATCTTCCAGTTGCCCTTCAGGGATATCTATAGTCTTCTCTTTAAGTTCCCCGATATTTGAGAACCCCATTGCATACCTGATGTTTGCATAAGCTCTCCAGGGACTTCTCCTGCCCCCAAAGGGCATACTTGCACCTCCACCAATAATAAAACCATAGTCAAATCCCGAATATTCATCACGGTATTTTCTTTTGTCGGTTGCGGTGTTATGATCATCGTCACGCCATTTTTCCCCGTTGATCGTCAGACCTGATAAGGCCGCGGCATAAAAACCCGCTTCCCCAAAATACTGCAATGCCTTAGGATCGCCAAATGTAAACTTGGCCAAAACCGGAATCGTCATGTATGTTGAGACCTGCTTTGCCCCGGTAACGGTATCTATCGGGCTCCCTATACTATCCGTATAAAACAGATAATCCGTAGTGGCGCCTTTTTGTTCCAATGCAAATTCGACCTGGACAGAAATTATTTTCCCAAAATCGGAGGTAATCAAGTCTTCCAGGGAATAATTGGCAAACCCACCAATATTGTACCCCACGATCATGGAATTGTTCTGTATGGATTTTCCCGAAAGGTTGGCAAAATTTGCACCGATACGGCCACCGGCCGTAATTTGGGCAAAAGATA
>JAJRTT010000003.1 GCA_024278155.1 Bacteroidota bacterium
ATCAACCGACAATGAAAAACTATTGCAAAATACTGTCGAAGCCCATCCTCTTTGTTGGGATACTGGTATTTATGGCAGGTATTTATTCGTTTACACGGATGCAGACCAATCTGTTCCCTGCCGTTCAGTTTCCCCGGATTTCCATTATCATTGATGCAGGGCAAATCCCCATCGACCGTATGATGATAACGGTTACGCAACCCATCGAAAGTGCCGTGAAAAAAGTGAACGGTGTGCACACCGTGAAAAGCAACACCAGCCGGGGAAGCGCCACTGTTGAGGTTTATTTCGACTGGGGGCTTGACATTTACACTTTGAAGCCCCAACTGGAAAGCCGCATCAACGAAATAAAGAATTTCCTGCCACCGGGGGTGAACATTTCTGCCGAGGTGATGAACCAATCCCTGTTCCCTGTTTACGGTTATACGCTGGAAAACCCCGACAAATCGGACGTGAACCTGAAAGACATCGCCAACCTGATCGTCCGGCCCGGTTTTTCACAGGTTGACGGCATCTCCAATGTGATTGTCCGCGGTGGCCGAAACAAAGAATACATCATTGCCCCTGCCCCCGAAAAAATGACCGCTTTGGGCATTGTCCCACAGGATATCATCACAGCCTTCGACAACAGCAATTTCGTGGAATCGGCGGGCCTCCTGCCCGATCATTACAGGATGTACCTCACTTTGCTCGATACCCGGGTTCAAGACCTTGAGGAGCTTGATAATACAATTATCAAAAACATCAACGGAAGGATAGTCAAAATAAAAGATATTGCAAAGATCAAGTTGGAAGAACAACAGGAATTCGTGAAGATCAATGCCAATGGCAACAATGCGGTAATAATCGACCTTGTAAAACAACCCGGTATCAATTTATTGGATTTTGCAAACAATGTGGAAACCAAAGCACATGAGATCGAACAACTTTTGCCCAAAGGTTATGAACTAAACCCTTATTACAATCAAAGTGCATTTGTGACAGCGAGTGTTGACAGCGCATTGCAAACCATTTACGAAGGGCTCCTGCTTGCCATTTTCGTAATAATTATTTTCCTCCGTTCATGGCGATCCAGTTTGGTTGTTATTTTAACCATTCCCGTGACCGTGGCTTTTTCCTTCTTGGTGCTTTATCTTGTCGGTATAACTATAAACATCATGTCCCTGGGTGCCATTGCTGCTTCTGTCGGGTTGATAATCGACGATGCCATTGTGATTATCGAACAGATATATAAAAACCACGAAAAGCACCCGAAGAAATCCCGCTTTGATGTGGTGCAGGTGTCCATAAAGTTCCTGTTGCCTGCCATGATCGCCTCCTCATTGACGACGATCGTTATCCACTTTCCATTTCGCTTGATGAGCGGCCTTGCCGGGAGTTTCTTCCGTATCCTTTCCGATACCATGCAATTGACGATGATCGTTTCGTTTTTGGTGACCTGGCTGCTTTTGCCCGTTTTCCATATTTTCATTGGGTACAAACAAAAGCGGAAACCAAAAAAAGAGAAGGACAGCATAAACCGGATTTCATGGTTGACATGGTTTTACAACAAACCCGCTTTTTCACTTATTTTTGTGTTGTTGCTTGGTGCTTCGGCCTATTACGCAAGTACGAAATTGCAAACCGGTTTCCTGCCCGAGCTTGACGAAGGCTCCATTGTCTTGGATTATTATTCGCCACCGGGGACCAACATCGACGAAACCGACCGCCTTTGCACCGAAATGGAAAAAGTAATCCTTGACAACCCCAATGTAAGGAGTTATTCGCGGCGGACCGGGATCCGTATGTCGTTCAGGGCACATCCGGCAAATGAAGGCGATTACTCCATTCAGCTCATCCCAGACCGGAAAAAAACGACCGAAGAGGTAATTGCCGATCTGCGCCATGAAATTTCGGCCAAAGTACCGGTCCTGCATATCGAATTTGGACAACGGATCGCCGATTTATTGGGGGATTTGATCGGCAAGGCCCAGCCCATCGAAGTCAAGGTTTTTGGCGATGATTATAGCGAACTCCAGAAAATTGCCGCAAACTGCCAAAAAGTAATGGAGGATATCCCGGGCATAGTGGATATAGATAACGGCCTGGTTCCCGAAGGGCCATTGTTGAGCTTAAAACCAAAGTTGGACAAACTGGCACTATACAATATCGACCTCACGAACTTTGACACACAACTGAAAGCCATCATCGAAGGGGTCCCGCTCGGCAAAAGTGCAAATATCCCAACGCCCATGCCCGATCAGGCGGCCATGACTTCCGGCCTGCAAATAGGCGACATCCAGGAAGGCCAGCAAATGCGGCGCGTTCGTTTGCGCTTTGTCGATTTTGCCGACAATGACCTCGAAGTACTGAAAAAACAACCCATTTTTTTACCTGATGGGACCACACGTCGTTTTTCGTTCTTTTGCGATGTCAAAACTGTTTCGGGGGATGTTATTGAAAGCCGCGAGGACCTAAAGCCTGTCATAATCCTGACCGCCCGGCTCGAAAACATTGACCTGGGAAGTGCCGTCGATGGGATAAAATCCGCCTTTGCAAAAAAAATCAACCTCCCTCCCACTTATTCCATCGAATTTGGCGGGGCATATGCACAGCAACAACAGTCGTTCAAGGAACTGTTGATGATATTGGCATTGGCCACCCTGTTCGTTTTTACCGTATTGATGTTCCTGTTCAAGCGCTGGCGGATCGCTTTCCTCATCCTGTTCATTTCATTGATGGGGATAAGCGGGAGTTTGATCTTGTTGTACCTTTTCAATATCCCCTTAAACGTAAGCAGTTACACAGGATTAATTATGATCGTGGGCATTGTGGCCGAAAATGCTATCTTTACGGTGTTCCAATATTTTAAAGGTTTAGAGGGGCATGAAAAGGATTTTGCGGTAAAAAATGCCATAGCGTTAAGGATGCGCCCCAACCTGATGACGGCCATCAGTGCCATACTGGCTTTGTTGCCGCTTGCCATCGGGATTGGAATAGGGGCGCAAATGCAACAAGCGCTTGCCATAGCGGTAATTGGTGGGTTTGTTGTGGCAATACCCTTATTGTTGATCGTGTTGCCGAGTATTTTGATAAGGATGGGGTTTAGGAAATAGGTTCTATTTCCTGCTTTTTACTTATAACGGAATAGATTTACAAGTTTTGCAGTAAGGAAACTGGATTTATAATGCCGCACCTATGGTGCTTCTGTTCGCCGCAAATTCTGTTTTGCCATAATATCGCATCTACGATGCTAATCCTTGATTCATATGGAATACCGGATATTAATAGGGAACACCTTAATTACAATTATGGCAGGAAAATTTCTGCCTAGGGGCAAAACAACACCTTGTTTCGCAAATGTTTTACGAAGGCACAGTAGGTGCGACATTATTGAGCTCAGTCTAAAAAGGTACGAAGTGCCTTATTTGTGTAATTTTCGTATCTGATTATCCGTATGTTAAAATTGGCCATTCGTGCATTCGTGCATTCGTGGTTTTTTGGACCCGGCTCAATATTGTCAAACAAATTATGTATAGATTTGCCCCGTGACATGGGAAGGTAATGATTGGTCATTCTTTTGCATTGAGTTATTATAGCATTGTACCCTTATATCATTAAAAAAAATCGAACCTAAAAACAGGATATGTACATACTTTACTTTGGGATCATACTTCTGGTTGGATATTTCCTTTCGGCAATTGCCGGGAAGGCCGGTTTTCCTAAAATCGTGGGCTACCTTGTTGCGGGCCTGTTGTTAAATCCGGGCTTGATCGATTTTATCCCTGTCGCGGTTTTGGGCATTACCGACCCTGTTACCAATTTTTGCCTCGCCTTTATCACCTTCGAGATCGGGAGCAGTTTTTCACTTGCCGAACTGAAGGCCACGGGAAGGAAATATTTCAAGTTGGCATTTTTTGAATCCTTTGGTGCGTTCCTGTTGATTTTCATTGGGTTCTTTTTCATCGGTGGCTACCTGTTGCCCTTATCAAGTGCCGGAACACCGGTTATTGTTGCCTTTAGCCTTTTGCTGGCTTCACTTGCGGCCCCAACAGACCCATCGGCCACACTCGCCGTCATCCACGAATATAGGGCAAAAGGGCCTGTTACCAAGGCCATTCTCGGGGCGGCGGCCTTCGACGACATCATCACGCTTATCCTTTTTAGTTTTAGCCTTTCGGTTTCCCGGTCACTTTTGGGCGGGCACGAATTATCGGTCTGGCATATCAGCTATACCATTGTTTACAAAATTGCCGGAGCTGTATTTACGGGCTTTGTCCTGGGGTTTATCTTTAACAAAACAATTTCTGTTTTTAAGATCGCGGATAGGAAATCATTGATTATTATTTTCCTCGGGTTTTTGTCGCTTACCTATGGCCTTGCAACCTACCTTGGGTTCGATGAATTGTTTTCCACCCTCACATTGGGTTTTATTGTTCGGAATTTCAATAAGGAAGAAAATAAAATAATGAACATTACGGAACACAACATGGAAGATTTGTTTTTCCTGCTTTTCTTTGTCTTTAGTGCCATGCACTTCGATTTTCAATCCGTACAGATTCATCTCCTTATCCTGATCGGTATTTTTATATTGATAAGGATATTGGGCAAATATTCAGGTATGTTCATGGGTACCCGCCTATTAAAAATGACAAAAAACGTAAAACACTATGCTTTTGGTGGATTGATCCCACAGGGCGGCATTGTCCTGGGCTTGGCCCTGATTGTCAGCAAAGAACCGGGTTTTAAGGATTTTTCAAATTTGCTCATGGGCATCATTATGGGCGCAACCATAATCCATGAATTTATCGGGCCCATGGTTTCCAGATATGTATTGCGAAAAGCCAAAGAGGTAAAAGAACCGCGACCTTAACTTCCCTTTTACACAAAAGTTTATCGGCATTAACAC
>JAJRTT010000184.1 GCA_024278155.1 Bacteroidota bacterium
ACACTAAGCTAAGATTAGAATTAAAAGGGGCTTGAAAACTTTTGTTTTCAAGCCCCTTTTTGGAAACATCCAATTTATCCCCGCACATTGTTGCTAAAGTTTTTCCGCGTTCGCAAAAGCTTTAGCGGTTACGGATCGTAAGCGACCATCGGGAATTTTTTTTACTGCAACTTAACCGCAACTTTATCAAGCATGTCAATCGTCATCTTTTCCAGGTCAAAGGCAGGGTTCCAATCCCATTCTTCCCTTGCACATGAGTCGTCCATTGAATTGGGCCAGGTATCGGCAATGGCCTGCCGTACAGGGTCGTTGTGATATTCCATTGTGAAACCGGGTATATGTTTCCTTATTTCGGCAGCAATGGTTTCCGGTTCAAAACTCATGGCAGTTACATTAAACCCGTTTCTGTGGACAAGCCTTGATGGGTCGGCTTCCATAATAGAAATCGCTGCGTTCAGGGCATCGGGCATATACATCATATCGAGGTAAGTCCCTGCTTTTAACGGACAATGGTATTTTTGGTGTTTGATGGCTTCATAAAAAATTTCGACAGCATAATCCGTTGTGCCACCACCGGGAAGCGTTACATGGGAAATAATCCCGGGAAAGCGTACTCCCCTTGTGTCCACACCAAATCGTTTATGGTAATAATCACATAATAATTCCCCGGTAACTTTTGTTACGCCGTACATCGTATCGGGTCGTTGTATTACATCCTGAGGTGTATTGTCAGGTGGGGTTGTTGGCCCGAAAGCACCTATGGAGCTGGGGAAAAATACGGCACAGTTCGATTCACGGGCCACTTCCAAAACATTGTACAAGCCGTTGATTCCAATGTTCCAGGCTATTTGCGGTTTTTCCTCGGCAACAGCCGAAAGGATAGCTGGCAAATGATAAACCGTATCGATTTTGTATTTTTTCACCACCTGGGCAATCCGCTCCACATTGGTCACATCAAGCCGTTCAAAAGGGGAAAGGTCGTTCAGTATTTCATGGGAAGGCATCCTGATATCGGAACAAATCACATGTTTATGTCCATATTTTTTCCGAAGTTCAGTTGTGAGTTCGGAACCAATTTGCCCCTGGGCGCCAATGATCAATATCTTTTTCATGTGTTTAAATTTTCCTGATTAACTTATTTCGTATTTATTATTTCGCCGCTAATTTGCTAATAAAAATTAGCGAATTAGCGGCCTTTTTGTAATATATTTTTGTTGGCCACATAAACATTTCATTTTTTCAAATATTGACAATTCTTAAACATGGGCAAAAGTAGTTTTTTTATGATTTTTTTACACATTAATCAGATTTAACCTGATAATTTATTTTCAAAATAAATCATTTTCAGGTACATTTGTTACCTGATTGAAATTGATAATACGAACAATGTAAATCTTATAAAAATGTACGGTAAAATTAAAGAACATCTTGCAAAAGAACTGGCCAATATCAAGGAAGCAGGGCTATTCAAGGCTGAACGGATCATCGTGTCGCCCCAACAAGCAGAAATCAGCCTGAACACAGGTGAAAAAGTGTTGAACTTTTGTGCAAACAATTATTTGGGATTGTCCAACCATCCTACTTTGATACAGGCGGCAAAAGATGCTTTGGATTCCCATGGTTTTGGAATGTCATCTGTACGGTTTATATGTGGGACACAAGACCTTCACAAAACCCTTGAAAAGAAAATAGCGGAATTTTTTGGAACGGAAGATACCATTCTTTATGCAGCTGCTTTCGATGCCAACGGAGGTGTTTTTGAACCCATCTTAACGGCTGACGATGCCATCATTTCCGATTCCCTGAACCATGCCTCAATCATTGACGGTGTAAGGCTTTGCAAAGCCCAAAGGTTCCGTTACCTGAATGCGGACATGGACGATTTGGAAATTCAATTGAAAAAAGCTTCGGAAACCGCACGTTTTAAAATCATAGTTACCGATGGCGTTTTCTCCATGGACGGCAATGTGGCACCAATGGACAAGATCAACGGACTTGCCAAAAAATATGATGCCATGATCATGGTGGACGAATGCCATTCGGCTGGTGTAGTGGGCAAAACAGGGAGAGGTGTTACCGAACTGTTCGATATCCGTGGCGAGGTGGACATTATAACCGGAACCCTTGGAAAGGCATTTGGCGGTGGAATTGGCGGGTTTACGACCGGGAAGAAAGAAATTATCGAGATGCTGCGTCAGCGTTCGCGCCCTTACCTTTTCTCAAACTCATTGCCCCCATCCATTGTAAACGCCGGGATTGCCATGTTCGATATGATGGCCGAAACCACTGAGTTGCAGGACAAGCTCCACGAAAATACCCATTATTTTATGGAAAAAATGAAGGCTGCCGGTTTTGATATCAAACCTTCAAGATCCGCAATATGTGCCGTGATGCTGTATGATGCCAAGCTATCCCAGGACATGGCCACCAAATTACTTTCGGAAGGGATTTATGTCATCGGATTTTATTTCCCGGTTGTCCCGAAAGAGCAGGCACGTATCCGAGTGCAATTATCCGCCGGACATGAAAGGGAGCATTTGGACAAAGCAATTGAAGCATTTACAAAAGTGGGGAAAGAGTTAGGTGTAATTTAACAAAATAATGGGCAGTTGGTAAATTTGCCAAAGGCGACGACAAATTTCTCTTTTTATGGGATTTGCCAATTCTTTTGATCTTATTAATTTTTCAACTAATCTTACAACCATGAAACTACTCGTAGCCGTTGATTTTTCGGAAGCAACCGATCGGATTCTTGATCATGTAAAAAACCTTGTTTGTAAAACAGGTTCCGTAATTTGGCTTTTGCATGTTGCCATGCCCGATCCCGATTTTGTGGGATATGACGTTGGACCCGAAACCGAACGGGTATTTATTGCCAAAAAATTCCGGGAAGAGCATACAAAGCTTGAGGAAATGGCAAATGATATCCGAAAAGACGGGATTGAAATAACCCCGCTTCTAATCCAGGGGCCAACAGTAGAAACAATATTGGAACAAGCCGAAAAACTCAATGTGGATGCCATCATTGTTGGTTCGCATGGACGAGGTGCCATGTACAAACTCCTTGTTGGGAGTGTAAGCGAAGGCTTATTGCATAAAACGAAGATACCGCTGGTGGTGATCCCGGCAAAGGGGCAATTTACTTAGAATGCCCTTTGAGCACATAGATATACAATGCTTCTTTTTGATTGGCATACACATATCTGTTTTTTCATTGGCCCATCTTGACAATTTACCGACAACCTGGTGTTTTAATGTTTCCTGAGTTCAAAGTTTTTTCCGAGATAAACCCTCCTTACGTGCTCGTCGTCGGCCAGTTCCTGGGCAGTTCCCGCTTTCAGGATGGAACCTTCAAACAATAAGTAGGCCCTATCGGTAATCCGAAGGGTTTCGTGCACGTTATGGTCGGTAATAAGAACGCCGATATTCTTTTCCTTCAGCTTGGAAACGATTGTCTGGATATCTTCTACGGCAATGGGATCGACACCGGCAAAAGGCTCGTCCAATAAAATGAACTTGGGGTCAACAGCAAGGGCACGGGCGATTTCCGTCCTGCGCCTTTCCCCTCCCGAAAGCTGTATCCCCATACTTTTCCTCACATGTCCCAAACCAAATTCTACAATGAGTTGTTCCTGCCTTTCTTTTTGTTCTGCTTTCGATAGACCGGTAAACTGCAAGACGGCCAGAATATTGTCTTCCACCGATAAGTTCCTGAACACGGAAGCTTCCTGTGGTAAATAGCCAATCCCTTTTTGTGCACGGCGGTACATGGGTTCGGTGGTAATATCCAAATCGTCAAGGAAAATTTTGCCCGATAAGGGCTTTATCAAACCCACGGTCATATAAAACGTGGTGGTTTTCCCGGCACCATTTGGACCCAAAAGGCCAACGATTTCCCCCTGTTCCACATTTACCGAAACACCCTTCACGACCGTGCGGTGTTTATATTTCTTAACCAGTTTTTCAGTCCTAAGGATCATGTTGCAAATGTAAGCTGATTTTTTTATTTATATCCTTATTTTACAAAACCATGCAATCAACTGTTTATTGCGGATGAAGGCAAATTTGGTCAAAAAGCAAAGGACAAGGAAACGAAGATGGCAAATCTGTTTATCCGTTCATTGTTCAGGTGGGAAAGCCGCCAAATACCGTCAATACGGATAATCTTAAATATGTTCTCGATACCTGCCCCGACTTCCATATAAGGTTTTTCGAGGGTATGTGTAATTGCGGGCAGTTTGTTGTACGCCTTGTTCGCATCGCTCAAGGTACCAACAACACCATGGAAAAATGCAACCTCGCGCCATTTCAATTTCCGCATGAGCGGGATATGGTTCAGGAAAAACCCATCGAAATGGTGTGTATAAAAAAAGTTGACATATTCATCGCTCACGAATTCAAAGTAATTCATCAGGTTATAAGAGTATTCGTCAAATACAAATGTCTCGTTACCGGCATGAAGTTTCAGGATCGGGTAGGGCAATGTCCCCCATATCTTGCCCCCGGAAACCACCACTTTCGACCAACCCACATTGAACACATTGAACCAATACCTTGCGCCCAGCTCCATTTTATGGTAACTGAAATCGCCGCCCATAAAATCAGGTATGCCAAGGCTGTAACTTGCCATGACTATTGGGTAGCGGGTGCCAAGGCTCCTTCTGTTAAAATCGCGCAACAGGAATTTCTCATTGTAGGCAAACCTCAAATCAAAGCGGATTTCCGTTGTAGTGATAAGCGGGAGTTCATCCACCTCGCCCTGCGAATCGTACACTTCTATTTTTGCCCCGCCCAAGGGGATGATCTCCTTACGTATCATGCTCATTTTATTAATAAAACCATTGAACCATTCATGTTCATAGTTTAAAATGAGTTCGCTGGTCATTGAAAGCTTATCCGCAGGGTTACGCCTGAAAACGGCTGTCAGGAAAAAATCTTCGCGCAAGGCATTTGGGCTGCTCCCCAACTGTTCCACATCATACCTGTAGTTTATACCAAATGCCCTTCGGGGGTTTTGATTGGCAAGGTACAAAAGCCCAACACCATATTTTACTTTCTTGTCCAAGGTGCCATAGGCAAGATGGCCATTTAGCCGGATATGGTCATTGAATTTGGCCGTTGTCCTTCCCCCCACCCTGAAACGGGCGCCTTCCACGGCATTAAAACTCACTAAAGAACCATAAGGGCCGAATTCAAATTTATCCACCCTGTAGTATCCCGTTACCACAGTCTTTACAACATCGGCAATGGTTCGGAAAGCCGGGAGGTTCTTTATGGTATCCACCATATGGTAAATGGTAAGTTCATCCTTGGAAAGCGAATCGTGCCTGGCCTTGTCCCAATACTCCTCTTTCTTTTTATACGCATTTTCGGCCACGATCACATTGGCCGGGGTTGAATAAAATTTCTTCTCCTTGGGTGTGTTGAAAACAAAGTCTTTGTACGTAGTTGTTTTCCGGCCAAAAAAACCAAGGATTACCTTGCTGTTCTCAATGGGGTTGAAATCGCCAATACCTTCATCTTTCACTACCATCCAATATTTCCCGTCGATAAGCTCGAATTCCTGCCTTAGCACCAAATCATTGATATAATTAATATTGGCATCATCGGCAATATGGACTTCAAAAGACTTGATCGCAAAACTGGTATCGGCCACCCACATATGGCCCGTAAATGTCAATTCCTGTTTCCTTTTCGGTTTGAACATCAACTTATAGCACCATTTATCACCAATAAAACTACTGTCGATCAGGTAGTATTTATATGAGACAAGTCCCGAATTGGAAATTGGGCAAATGAAATTTTTCTGGAACAGTTTTATATAGTTGTCATAAAAGTTATATTGCTGGAACATATTTCCCAGAAACTGAACCACACTTTCATTTTCCACCCCCGAAGTCTGGGCAGCTTTGATTATCTCCTTTTCTGAATGGGGGCTTTTGCGGAAATAATAATCGGAAAGGCTTTCCGACAAAAAAATGGGCAAATAGGTTTTCCCGTTGATGGTGGAGGTGTCGATGTTTTCAAATATGAACTTAAAAGGTTTCAGCAACTTCCGGTTCTTGAATTTTTCCGTGATATTATTGGCATCCACCTCCATTTTGTTATAAATCTCATATTGGTAATAATCAAGCCTGTCCTTGCTGTTCTTGTCTTTGTGGGAAATAATCTTCCTCAATAAAATATCAGCCGGGTTTTCGCCCGCAAGCACCACAACTTCAGCAAGGTTGAAGTTCTTGGGCTTGAGGATAAAATCCACCACCTGGAATTTGTTTTTCGAAATCTTTTTCTCCATGGTATAATATCCCATGTAGGAGGCCACAAGTGTATCGGAGGGTTTTTTTGTCTCTATGGAATAATTGCCGTCAAAATCGCTGGTAACGCCTATGGTGGTCCCGTTGAAAAAAACGTTGGCAAAGGGAACGGGCTGGCCATTGCTGCCATCTATTACTTTCCCCATTATTTTGGTTACCTGACCATTCAATTGAAAAAACGAGAAGGCAAGCAGAAACATCAAAAGAAGGTGCAAAGTCCTGTTTATGCCTTTTATTTTCATTTTCATCAATTAATCAAATATTTGATTCTCCCTGATTTGAACCTTGTTATAAATTTCGATTACGGATAGTTGATACCGTAAATGGAACAAAGGGGGAAAATTGGGCCATTATTAATATATCATCATAAAACATAAGGCCTTATTAAAATAAACTTTGTAACCTGTGTGATTTTAAGTCAGTTCCATATGGATTGCATTGCTCTTTTGTTATATCCCCACAAATCCGTTTAGAAAAACTATAAAATACCTTCTTTAAGAATATCATGCAAGTGGACCACCCCAACATAATTAATGCCATCCACTATAAGTATCTGGGTGATATTGTTTTTGCGCATAATGCCCAGCGCATCCACCACCAGTGTACCCTTGTCCAGGGTTTTAGGGTTTGGTGTCATTATGTCCGATGCCTTAAACCGGTCGATGGGAATATTTTTTTCCAACATCCTCCTGATATCGCCATCGGTTATTATCCCCACCAATTTCCCGTCTTTAAGTACGGCAGAAGTCCCCAGGCGTTTTGATGAAATCTCCATCAAGGTTGTTTTTATGTCGGCATCCACATCCACCTGCGGCAACTCATTGTTGGCATACAAGTCAGACACTTTCAAATAAAGCTTTTTCCCCAAAGCCCCTCCAGGGTGCACCCTTGCAAAATCGTCCACCGTAAAACCACGGCATTCCAGCAAGGCTACTGCCAATGCATCGCCCATTACCAATTGTGCGGTCGTGCTCGATGTTGGTGCAAGGTTGTTGGGACAAGCCTCTTTCTCAACTGTTGTGTCCACAATATAATCGGCCTGCGATGCCAGATAGGATTTCAAATTTCCCGTAAAGGCAATGAGCTTGTTCCCCCGGTGTTTTATCAAGGGCACCAGGATTTTTATTTCGGGCGTGTTCCCACTGTTCGAAATACAAATAACAATGTCTTCCTCGCGAATAGTCCCCAGGTCGCCATGTATAGCATCGGCAGCGTGCATGAATATTGCGGGTGTGCCGGTGGAATTCAGGGTTGAAACAATTTTTGTGGCAATATTGGCACTTTTACCAATTCCGGTAATCACCACCCTCCCCGATGAATTGTAAACTATTTTTACCGAATGGGCGAACCCATCATTTAATTGTGCCTTCAAATGCCTGATAGCACCGGCCTCCTGCTCAATTGTCCTGAGCGCTATTTCTTTTATTTCTTCCGTTGATTTCAAAACTATGTGATTTGTTTTTTTCCGTAAAAATACAACAATGATAAGAATAATTTATTATTCCCGATTTTTCACAAAATTTGTTTGTTTCATTAATTTTTATATAACTTTGTAATATCAGGATTTGAATTAAGTAAGTTAAAATACGATTTTTTTCTTTAAAACTTCAGTGTTAAATATTAATTGTGTATTTTTGGAATACGCTTTCAAAATGAGCAGGATAATCGACTAAGTAGTTTTTGGTATTATTTCTTTGGACTTACATAAAAGATAAAATAGTTATTAATATTGATTAAGCTATAAAATGGCTAAACAGGACAATTATTCCTTACATAAACAACTCAAAGACATTTTTGGATTCGATAGTTTTAAAGGAACCCAGGAGAAAATAATCAAAAGTGTACTAAACGGGGAGAATACATTTGTGATTATGCCAACCGGAGGTGGCAAGTCAATGTGTTATCAACTGCCGGCAATAATCAGTAAAGGGACTGCAATAATTATTTCCCCACTGATTGCATTGATGAAAAACCAAGTGGATGCAATCCGCAACTTTGGAAACGAGAAAGGGATTGCCCACGTACTCAATTCTTCTTTATCAAAAGGTGAAATAGCTGAAGTTCGCGAAGATATGTTGTCGGGGAAAACCAAATTATTGTACGTTGCCCCTGAATCACTGACAAAAGACGAAAACGTTGAGTTTTTACAGAGAATAAAAATTTCGTTTTTTGCCATCGACGAAGCACACTGTATTTCGGAATGGGGACACGACTTCAGGCCCGAATACAGAAGGATCCGGCCCATTATCGAAGCCATCGGACAAAAAGTCCCTATTATGGCACTTACCGCCACAGCTACACTGAAAGTACAACAGGATATCCAGAAAAACCTTAACATCCTCAACGCAAGTATATACAAATCCTCGTTTGACAGACCCAACCTGTATTATGAAATCAGGCCAAAAACCAAAAATGTCATTAAAGACATTATCAGGTATATAAAAGGCCATATGGGCAAATCGGGCATTGTTTACTGCCTGAGCCGGAAAAAAGTAGAAGAACTTGCAAACTCATTTGTGGTCAACGGAATTAAAGCCCTTCCTTACCATGCCGGCCTCGATGCTGCTACACGGCGGAACAACCAGGATAGTTTCCTCATGGAAAAGGTGGATGTAATTGTTGCGACCATTGCTTTTGGGATGGGGATCGACAAACCCGATATACGATTTGTTATCCATCACGACATCCCAAAAAGCATTGAAGGTTATTATCAGGAAACAGGGCGCGGGGGAAGAGACGATGGGGAAGGCAATTGTATTACGTTCTACAGCTACGACGATATAGTGAAGCTCGAAAAGTTCATGAAAGGAAAACCTGTGGCCGAGCAGGAAATCGCAAAGCAACTTTTACAGGAAACCGTTTCCTATGCCGAATCTTCTGTTTGCCGGCACCGTCAATTGCTCCACTACTTTGGTGAAGAAACAACAAAGGAAAATTGTGGCGCTTGTGATAATTGCCTGCACCCAAAAGAGCTTTTTGAAGGGATGGAATACATAAAAATAGCTATTGAAGCCGTTGTCGAAGTGAAACAGCTATTTAAGTCGAACCACATGATAAACATCCTTACAGGGAAAAATACCGCAACCATCAAATCCTTCAAGCACAATAAGCTTAAAGCTTTTGACAGGGGCATGGATAAAGATGACAAATTCTGGAATGCCATTATCCGCCAAGCCTTGATAAGGAATTTATTGGTAAAAGACATTGAAAACTATGGCTTGTTAAAAGTTACCGAAGAGGGTTATATGTTTATCAAAGAGCCCTATTCCATTATGCTTGCCCATGACCACAATTATGACAATATTGACGATGGGGAAGATATTTATGGGGAAGGGGGGGCAAAAACCAGTACTGCCGACAAAGTACTTTATACCTTGTTAAAAGATCTCAGAAAAGAAATTTCACGCAAGGAAAACCTGCCACCATTTGTGATTTTCCAGGATCCATCACTCGAAGATATGGCCATCCAATATCCGATCAAAGAAGAAGAACTGTTGCAGATAACGGGGGTGGGGGCAGGAAAGGCCAAGAAATACGGAAAACCTTTCCTCGATTTCATCAAACAATATGTGGAAGAAAACGAGATTGTCCGGCCCAATGACATGGTCGTGAAATCCGTTATCAACAAATCGGGGCTGAAGGTTTATATCATAAAGAGCATCGACCGCAAATTGCCGCTCGGGGACATTGCCCATACAAAGGATTTGAACGTGGAGGAATTGCTCACCGAAATGGAACGGATTGTTTCTTCCGGTACCAAAATAGACATCAATTATTATATCGATGAATTTGTTGACGAATACCATCAGGAAGAGATATTTGAATATTTCGAAGAAGCCGAATCCGATTCAGTGGAAGATGCCCTGGTCGAACTGGGTGAAGACGAATACACCGAAAAAGAGGTAAGGATGATGCGCATCAAATTCTTATCGGAAGTTGGAAACTAGTTTGGGTGTACGACAAATTGCACATAATTCAATAATTTAATATTTCAATTAAACAAGATTCAAATTACTTTAGATGGAAAACACAAAATTATCACGTGTAAGTATTGTATTGAGTATCATTGTCCTTATCGGGCTGTCCATACTTTATATATTGTTTTTTAATTATAAAAACGAAACGCCGGAGCAAAAACCGGCAGAAACCATCAACCTTCCTTCGGTTTCTTCTTTGGAAGGTTCCATTGCATTTGTGAATTCCGATTTGGTTTTGGCCAAATACAAACTCGTGGATAAACTGGCCAAAGAACTGGAAAGGGAGAGAAAAAGGAAATCCGATGACATTGCCGCCAAACAGGAAGCTTACCAAAAAGATGCCGCCTATCTCCAGGAACAAGTGCAAAAACAAAGTATTTCGGAGCAAAGTGCCCAACAGATTTATGAGCAACTGATGGCAACCCAACAAGATTTATACAACCTCCAGGATCAATATACAATGGAACTCTCAAGAAAGGAAGTTGAAATGAACATGGTACTTTTGGGCAGTATCCGGAAATTCCTGTTGAGGTACAACGATTCGGCAAATTTTGATTACGTGCTGAGTTATAACGACAACAGTGGAATCCTTCTTGCCAAAGACACTTTTGATATTACCCCACAAGTGATCCAGGGCATCAACAAAGAATACGACATCAAATTCCCCCCACCTCCACCCAAGAAATGAAACAGGCCCACATAATATTCATTCTTTTTATCTCCCTCACCCTCCAACCGGGCTGTACCGAAAAAGTCCGGGTGAAGGCCATTCCCCCTGTCAACCTTATCCCAAGGGACGAAATGGTGGATGTAATTGTCGATATGCACCTTTACGATGCCATTATTTGGAAAGAGCAAAAAACCAAGTTGAAAAAGATTCAAGTTGAAAAGCTTTTTTTATATGAATCCATTTTGGAAAAATACCATATCACCAAGGAGCAATTTGAGAGTAGCATGGGTTTTTATCAATCAGATTTGGAGGTACTTGATGAAATTTATGCCGATGTCATTACCAAATTGAGCAAAATGAAAAGTGAAACGGAGAAGGAATAGGAGGTTGTTCCGGAGGATAGTTTATTAAGGGCTTGTCGGATGTCGGATGTCGGATGGCCAATGTCGAATAAACGCATTATTAAAATATCAGCCCCAAACCAAATTCCCATTGCTCATTGCCAAACAACCCGAAACGTGTCAAACATCAAACTTTTACTTCTTTTCATAAGTTGCCGAACAGCTATATAAATCGGCCCCATCGTTGATTTCATAAAACCAGGTTATCTTTTTCTTGTTCAAAGTCCCTGTACCATGTACTTCGAGGGAACCATCGTTCATGATGGATTGTTTGGGGATAGTAATAATATCACCATCAATTAGTGCATAGGGGGGAGCCTCTTGATTAGTAATATGCCAAAAGCTTTTGATCAGCACCCGGTCATTGTTGTTCGCATCTGCTACAATTTGAACGGAATATGAATCCTTGGAGCAGCTTTCGGCCACGTCCCATTCCCCAATATAATCATCCCGGGCATCCGAAGGGCTGACATTATTATCGTCACCTTCAACACAGGAAAAAAGCAATGGAACAAAAAGCAAGATTGCAATGGCGTTTCTGATTTTCTTTTGCATGATAAAGTTTTTTGCCTTCAATGAAATTATTATGCCAAAAAAATGTTAATTTTGG
>JAJRTT010000185.1 GCA_024278155.1 Bacteroidota bacterium
AATTGCGTAATGCCCAAAGAGGGGATTTTTGCAAAGGTGATAAAGCATGGTAAGATTAAGGCCGGGGATTCGATTGTTTATAATGCCGCCAGCACTTCTGCCCAGCCCTGAAGGGCTGGGAAACTCACTGGGAAACTCATGAATTACCCTGCCATTTATGGCAGGGAAAAACCAGCCCCATCGGGGCGATATTATGGTAACATAAAATATATGCACCAAGGTTTTGGCGGCCTGCCTGCACGTAGGTGTTTCGGCAAAGGCAGGGAATTATTGCCATTTCGCGATAATTGTGACAAAACCAGACAGGAAACCAAGCATTGAAGAACAAATGAAAAACAAATTCAAAATAAAATCAGTAAACCTGGCCGATAAACCGGGCAGGAAATATGCCGCAAAAGAGATCACGTTAAACCTAAAAGGTGTGGAAGGCGATGTCCATGCCGGGACTGTCCGTCAGGTGAGCCTTCTGGGATTGGGGCATTTGGAACATTTCAGGAAACTGACCGGAAGCCGGGAATTTGAATGCGGTGAATTTGCCGAAAACATTTCCATCGAAGGGATGGAAGAGCTGGACGCAAAGATTTTCGACAGGTTTGTTTCAGGGGACGTGGAATTGGAAGTAACCGCTGCCGGAAAACCCTTCCATGATAAATTCAGGGAACCCGGAAATTATGTAACGCCAAGGGTTGGGATATTCTGCCGGGTGTTAAATCCCGGGACTTTAGAGGCCGGTGATGAAATAACCTATTTGCCAAAGGCCTATAAGATAAATGTCATTACCTTGAGCGACCGGGCTTTCCAGGGGATTTACGAAGACCGGAGCGGGCCGGCCATTATTGGGTTTGTTGAAAATTATTTCACAAAAAGGAAGGAGCGTTTCTCCATTGAACATACCATCATCCCCGATGACCCGGATGCCTTATTAACCTTGCTCGAAAAAGCCAAAACCGATAAGGTAGATGTGGTTTTTACAACGGGCGGGACAGGTATCGGCCCACGGGATTTTACACCGGAAGTTGTCAATTCCATTTTGGACAAAGAAATCCCCGGCATCATGGAAATGATAAGGATGAAATACGGGACAGCAAAACCAAATGCATATCTGAGTAGGGGCGTGGCCGGCGTTATGGGCGAAACGATTGTTTATGCACTTCCCGGAAGCGTGAAAGCCGTGAACGAATACATGGATGAAATCCTAAAAACCCTGATGCACTTGTTTTATATGCTGCACGGGATTGATGCACATTGAAGTTTTAAGCTATTTGAAGTTGGCTAGAATCCTTTGCCTGTCTTCATTCTCTTTGTCATTTTTATGATAAAGTTCGATAAAGGTTATTTTCGTTTTATCTTGAAAGTGTGCATATACTAAGCGCAAGCCTGAATTCACACCACGCCCTTTTAATGATTTGCAGGCAATTTTTTTTACTTTTATTATACAGGTCTCTATTCCCAAATTATCAATTCGAAAGCTGAAAGGTGGCCTTTCATCCGGGTTGACTTACAATACCTTCTTTACAACAACTAAATCATCGTTCAATGATCTGTATTTCTTTAAAAGCTTCTTTAAGTCTTTTTTGAATTCGTTTAGTTCATCAAAATCCATCAGTTTTGGTTTTCCTCTTCATAATTCCTTACCGAAAAAGGGGCGTCCCTGTAAAAAGCCAATTCGTAATTAATATCTTCCCCTTCTTTTGAGGCTAACCAGGGCATGTCTTTGTGGGAATAATTGCTGATAGAAGTTGCCGACCAGTCACTCATTTGCTCTATTACCTTGTCGATTACTTCTTTCTCGCTTGCCTTTAACTCAGTTAGGTTTGCTTTTTCCAATGGAAGATACCTGGTTTGCGGATAACCATGATATTTGGTTTTAACCCTTTGTAATTTCCCCGTTTCAAGCATTTGCTGAATGATGGTATTTAATTTTTGGGGGACAGGCCCATAAGGTAGTTTTCGGTATTTTGCCCCTGTTAAATGCTCCTCATATAATTCGTAGTAATTAAAATCAGAAAAGTAAAGTAATTTATAAAGCACTGTTTCCCCAACATTTGGTTTGCCCGCACATTTTTCTAATATATAGAGCAGTACATTTTTGAACTTCTCGAGGTTTAAGGTTGGAACAGAAATTCTTTCTTTTGGGATTTGTGGCTTTTTGTTACTCCCATCAATGTTCTCATGTTCAAGGGTGAAACTTTCAGAAATAAAATCATCCAATGAAAATCCTAAAATCATTGATAGTTTTTGTATTTCAATAATACTGACGCCCCTATTTCCTATTTCTATTTGTGCCAATGAAGGTCTTGAAATACCCATGTTTTTTGCCAAGTCTTCCTGCGACAATCCTTTCATCTTACGAAGCTTGGATATTCTTTGACCAATTTCTTTTTGTGACATTGTGGTTTTCATTGTATCAATTTTTTGAATCCTGCAAATGTAATAAATGTTTTAATATAAAACAAATAAATGTTGCATAATCAATCATTTCTGTTTTGATAGAATTGAATCATCACGAAACCAACAAATAATC
>JAJRTT010000186.1 GCA_024278155.1 Bacteroidota bacterium
ATTTTCATGATTTTTTGTTTTAAAATTAAGTTCAGTTTCTTTTATTGTTCTTTAAGGACTTGATATATTGAATCCTTAAAGTTATTAAACCCTTATCGCCTTGAGTCATTGTCTCCTTGCCTCCTTGAATCCATCAAGCATTGATCATCCAATACCCGTAAACCGGTATGTCCACAATCCCTGCCTCATCCATATATTCGCCCATATAAGGGGTGTAGAAGTTTACGTTCTCCAGGTTATCGCCCGGGATATCAACATTATAGACCACCACGCCCGCATCTTTCACGAGGTCGAAAAGTTTCACGGCTTCACGTCGTTTTATTTTAAAATGCTTCTCGAAAAGGCTTATTATTTTCCATCTCCCTATGGAGTAGCCATCGTCCAGCCTTTTGCCCGTATGTTCCAGGATCACTTCGCCAACGGCGGCAATGGAACGGCCATTGCTTAAATCGCGGCAATAGGTTTCCTCAAGGTCAATGAGCATGATGGTCGTTTTGGCAATTATCTTGTCTATCTCGGTCAGGTGTTTTTCCACCCTCTCTTTTTCGACCTGGAGCCTGGCTTTTTCCTTTTTCAAAAACCCAAGCTCTTCTTCGGTGATTTCCCCCTTTGGCTTCATGTTGATTTCTTTCAAGGCCTTTTTCAGTTCTTTTAGCCAACTTTTGAACAACAGGTATTCGCCGAAATAATTCGGGGAATCTTTTACTTTGCCGGGATTGGGATGGTTGATCAAATCAATGAGGTAGTCGATGTAATGAATGTCCTCAATGATTTCCTGTTGTTCGATCCTAAGTTTTTCAAGGACTTTGCGAAGTGCGTCCCTGTCTTTTTTCTCGTGGGAAATGCTGATTTTGCGATCTTTCTTTTCGATCCATTTGCCCAAGTCATTATAACTTTTCATCTCAGTATTGTTTAAATGTTTAAAATGCCTCTTTTTTTATAGAACCGGATTACCAGTACTTTCACGACATCGTTGAAGAGAAACCAAACAAAGGCATATCCCCAGACGAACAGTCCCCATTTCCATCCAATGGGCGCTACCAGGAAGCCATATACCCCGATCAGTGTCCCAAGGATGGCCGATGCCAGCGATGACAGCCAAAGTTGTCTTGAGGGCCCCGGTTTTTTCCAGAACCAGAGGTTTATCCTTGTATTGTAGATGGTGCCATGGCCGGCCACGATCAGCTTGACGAAAATAAGGCTCTGTACCATTTCCGCCGACATGTGCCATATATGGAATGCCAGGAAAAACAGGGTAAAGGACGAAACCACACCGGCAAGGCCGAGCCACGACGACAAGACCAAAACCTCTTTCATGTCCCAACTAACGGGATATTCCCGAACTCTCGTATTGTCGTAAGCGATGGTCAGGATCGGGATATCGTTCAATAGGGCAAGTAAAATAATCATCAAAGCGGTGACCGGGTAAAAATTGAAAACCACGATTGAAAGTGTCATAAACAGGATGACCCGGATGGTTTCGGCAATTCTGTAAGTTGTGTAGCTCTTCATCCTTTCGAAAGTGATACGGGCTTGTTTAATGGCTGAATTTATGACCTTTAAACCGGGCACCATCAGGACGATATCGGCAGCGGCCCGTGCAGCATCGGTTGCGCCGCTTACCGCAATACCGCAATCGGCCTTTTTCAGTGCGGGGGCATCGTTCACGCCGTCCCCGGTCATCCCGATTATATGGCCGGCCTTTTGCAATTTGTCAACAATGAAATACTTGTCCTCGGGGAATACCTGGGCAAAACCGTTCACGCTTTCGATTATCTCAACTATCTCGGATTCGTGGTGTTTGATATGTCCTTTGGGCATGGGGAGGTTGTTAAAGTGTTCTTTCACCTTTTTTACTACTTCCTCCGAATATTGTGTTGCTTTGGTTTCATCCTTATATATTTTTTCAAATACCGCTTCCGAAATAACTTTGGCCAAAAGGTCGTATTCTTTGGTGTCCTGACCCTTCAATTGGCTGATGTTTTCGATGTCGTTCCCAATATCAAGGGCATTGGAAATATATCCCGCAACGGCAAGGTTGTCACCGGTAACCATTTTTACATCTATCCCATGTTTTTTCAAGTCTCCAATGGTCTCTTTCGAGTCATCCCTTGGTGGGTCGTAAAGTGGTATGAGCCCAATAAAGCTGAATTCTTTTTCACCTTTCTTTTTCAATGCAACACCGAGTGTCCTAAAGCCTTTTTGGGCAAATTCGGTCACTTTTTCCAATGCTTTGTTTTTGTCAAAATTGTTTTCGCAAAATTCGATGATGATCTGAGGGGCGCCCTTGGAGACAGATATTCCGTCATACTCCGATTCGGTACGCTTGCTCACGGGATCAAAGGGCACAAATTTTTTCAGCTTGAAATCCTTTAGCTTATCATAAAGCTTATGCTCTTTCACATAGTGGAATATCGGTTTTTCGATGGGGTCGTTGTTTTCCTCTTTTGAAGCAAGTGCCCCATAAAACAAAACATCATCACCCGTGAAACTGCCTACAGGATAAGGGGTGGAGATGGACATTTCGTTTTTGGTAAGTGTCCCGGTTTTATCGCTGCACAAAATATCCATGCCGGCAAGCTCTTCGATGGCGGCCAACCGGCTCACAATGGCATGTTTCCTGGCAAGGTTTATGGCCCCGGCGGCCATGGTTAC
>JAJRTT010000187.1 GCA_024278155.1 Bacteroidota bacterium
AGGTTCCCGCACCTTCTTGCCCCGATCCCACGGCACAAACGGCAACAAACATCACAGCAACTCAGGCCGATCTCGGCTGGACCGAAAACGGAACTGCAACATCCTGGGACATAGAGCTTGGGCTTGCAGGGTTTACCCCTACTGGCACACCAACAGCAACTGGGGTTACAAATCCTTACACTTACGGCGGACTTGCCGGTGAAACATCCTACGACTGGTACGTACGTGCCGATTGCGGCAGCAACTGGACAGGACCGCATACTTTTGCAACACCCGGTTCTTGTGGGACATGGAGCGTAGAATTGTATGACACTTGGGGAGATGGTTGGAACGGTGGCCAAATTGACCTATATATAAACGGCACTTTATTTGGCAATTATACAGTAGCCTCCGGAAATGGCCCTGAATACCATGATTTTCCCGTGAACACGGGAGATATTGTATCTGTTGACTATACGGCAGGAAGTTATTCCTCTGAAAATGAGTATAGGGTGTATGATGGCTCTAACGGCAGTGGCTCAATGCTCGCCGAAGAAGGTGCCAGTGGAGCTACGCCCGGAGATGTGGGCGATTATACGATCCCGACCGGTTTGACAGCCTGTGCCGCATGCCCCGACCCAACAGCACAAACTGTAACAAATATAGGAACAACTTCCGCCGACCTCGGCTGGACGGAAAACGGCTCAGCAACTGCTTGGGACATAGAACTTGGGCTTGCCGGGTTTACACCTACTGGCACACCAACCGTTACAGGAACAACCAATAACCCATACACATATGGAGGTTTATCTACAGCCACGGCATACGACTGGTACGTACGTGCCGATTGCGGAAGCAATTGGGTAGGCCCAAATACTTTTATGACTTCTTGTCTGTCAACTTCAGTTCCTTACTTTGAAAACTTTGACGCAGTAACCGCACCCGATTTCCCGGGATGTATGACCGTTGAAAACACAAATGGGGATGGAATTGAGTGGACAACAGATGCTTCCGGTTTAAGCTCACCCAATGCGGCAAGGATCACATATAACAGTTCAATGGCTATGGACGACTGGTTCTTTACCCAAGGATTGGATTTAACGGGGGGAGTTACTTATGAAGTTGGTTTTGTTTATCGCGCAGCTAGTACCTCATCCTTTCCGGAAAGACTATCAGTTGACTGGGGAACTGCCGCAATTTCAACATCAATGTCGGGAACACCTATTTTTGAGGCTATTGATTTTCTAGGTGGTTGGTATGTCGGTAATGCCACAATCACCCCTACATCAACAGGAACCTATTATGTCGGTTTCCACGGTCATAGTCTGGCAGATGAGTTTTACCTTTATGTAGATGATATTTCCGTAATGGAAACAGTAACAACCACCACCTGGACAGGTGCGGTTGACAACGACTGGTGGACAGCAGGCAACTGGAGCGCAGGATTGCCAACTTCGGGCACGGATGTTACAATTCCGGCAGGTGTAACAAATTATCCTACCGTGGGTTCCGTTGCACAAATCAATACAATTACCGTTGAATCCGGTGCATCTTTATTGGACAATGGTTTATTGGTTGCATTTAACGGTGCCACCGTTGAGCGTGCCTATTCAGGAAACGCATGGCATTTGATCTCATCACCTGTTACCGGTGAAACAGCCAATACCTTCTTCGGCCTTTACCTGCAAACACATGATGAAGTTTCAAATACATACTCGGATGTTATTGATGAAACAACCGTTCTGGAACCGGGTCAAGGCTATGCCCTCTGGAACCAAAACGGCAGTGCAACCGCCAGCTTCAACGGTTCATTGACCTGGACAGCAACCAGGGCACTAACAAGAACAGCAGCTGGCTTTAACAATGGCTGGAACCTTGTGGGCAACCCCTATCCATCGTCCATTGACTGGGAGGCAGCAGCTGGCTGGACAAAAACCAATGTGGACGCATCCACTTACCGTTTCGATCCTGTTGCCGGAAACTGGGCAATTTGGAATGGAACAACGGGAACACTTGGCGCTACGCAATACATTGCTTCAGGCCAGGGATTCTTTGTAGCGGTCAATGATGATGGCAGCACAACCGGATCTTTAGGGTTTGCAAACGATGTAAGGGTTCATGACAACACAACTTTCTACAAGGAAGAACCCGCTGACATTGTTAAGCTCAGGGTTTCCAACAATGATTTCGCCGATGAAGCAATTGTTTACTTCCGCGAAGAGGCAACAACAGGTTTCGATAGCCAAATGGATGCACACAACCTGTCAAGTTTTGATATGGCTGCACCCGATATTTATTCGACTGCAAACGAAGGGATGGCCATCAACGTACTTCCCGAAGTGGTTTCGGTACCCATGAACGTGAAAGTTGGTGCTGAAACCGGTACTTATACGATAGAAGCGGTCAGCGCTGGTGAATTCAGCGAGTTGTACCTCGAAGACATCGCAACCGGGACAATTACCAACCTGAACACCGATTCTTATACTTTCGACTATATCCCGGGCATGGACAGTAGGTTCGTGCTCCATTTCGGCGCCCTCGGTGTTGATGATATCGCAGGCGATATGTTCAATATCTATTCTTTCAACAAAGATGTTTACGTTGCCGTACCGGAAAACACAAGCGGTACGATTACAGTATATGACATGATGGGAAAAGAGATCGCAAAAGAAACCATTAACGGTTCCGTGAACGTGATCACACTCGAAAAGAGCGCCTATTATGTTGTGAAAGTTGTTAGCAATGAAACTATGACAACGGAGAAAGTTTTCATAAAATAAATATTCCTCCCCCTAATCCCCTCCATTTGGAGGGGGAGAAAGGGGAAGATAAATTAACTGATTTAGAAACTTAAATATATACAGATATGAAAAAAGCATTGAAATCGCTCTTCGTAGCAGGATTGTTCCTCGCATTGCCTTTGTTTTCATTGGCCCAAACGCCCCCACATCCAAACGGTGGTGGAGCACCGGGCAGTGGGAACACACCGGTTGGCGGTGGCGCACCCTTGGGTGGCGGCCTTATCATAATGATGGTAATGGGTGCTGCTTATGGCTCCAAAAAAGTGTTCAAGGCCTTTAAATAAAAGGTTTGTCAAAATTGACGGCGTGGCTCAAAGCCATACTGTCGATACATACAAAAGGCTGGTCCCGGGCAATCCGGGATTGGTCTTTTTTTTAATTCAGAACCTTCCATGTCGAAGCAAGCCCATGGGCAGGGGACATGGAAGGTTGAAGTGTTCCATGGCTTTTTTGGATTTTAGCATTGGGCAGCCTAATCCGAAATTGCGGTGAACAACAGTTTTAATAAAACCGCAAGCGCGGACGCTTGCTCCATTGTAGTTTTATTGTTTTTTTGGATTTTAGTTGTGGGCAATGCGCAAGCTGATCCAAAAAATTTTTTACCAGCTCTTTCGGATTTTGGTTGTGGACGGTGCGCAGGCTAATCCGAAATTGCGGCGAAAAACAATTTTCAGACAAACGCAAGCGTGGACGCTTGCTCCATTGTAGTTTTATTGTTTTTTTGGATTTTAGTTGTGGGCAATGCGCAAGCTGATCCGAAAAATTTTTTACCCTATTACAAACATTAACAATACAATTATGAAAACCACAAACTGCATTTCCATAGTATTACTGATCGTGTTTTTTACTTCGTGTAAAACCAAGAAAGAGGTTGTCAAGACCGCCCCTCCAAAAAGCAGCTACGAAACAGTAAGCCTCCCACAAATAGCCTCACAGGAAAAGACCTTGCCACCGGATAAAATCGAAGAAATTAAGGCCTTCGCCGAAGAAATGGGCAAATTGTACTGTTCCGTAATGGCCTTGCAAGAAAAGTACAGGTCATTGCCAAAGGATGATATTTATAAGGCTTATAAAATGGAAAATGAAAAACTGGAAAAAATGAAAATGCTTTCCGGGGAGAAATTCGTTGGGAGCTTGGAAAAGGCAGAGTTCGAAAAACAATATGCCATATTCAAAAAGAAATGTGAATAGCACAAGCTACCCAGCTTTTTCGGGTCCCCGCCTGCACGACTTCACCGGGCAGGTTGGAAATGGCCTGTGCAAAGGCCAAGTTGAACCTACCTCCCTTCATTTTTTAAACATTTTTTTGTTTCTTCCAAAACTTATTGTAATTCCGCCTTCACTCTTTTCTTTAGACAGGGGTACTGTTGTATGCAAATACACCCCTAACTCTTTGGGATTATACATTTTAAACAGCAATTATTCAATTCAATTTTTTAGTCATTAAATTTTATTCCTATGAAAAAACTCTTTACGTTAGCTATGCTGGTGTTTTTTACCAGCTTTGGGTTTATCGCCCGAGCAGATTATAATATTGAAAGCTTAGGGTTTCAATATATTAACAATACTGAACAAATGGGTCAGTCATTTACCACGGTTGGTGTCGGGGACATTGCTTCTATTACAGTATATAACTATGATGCGGGTATCATTAATACCGATTTAAGGATATATACTGGTGAAAGTATTGATCCGTTGAATCAAATTTATACTGAAGCTGTCACCTTTAATGGGCAGGGCAGTCATACGTTTACGTTAACTACACCCTTGCCGGTTAGTGCCTCTTCGATATATACATTTGCATTTGACAATGCCTACCTTGTATTTTCAGATGATATTTATGCTGGTGGCAATGCGTTGATCCCAAGCCTGGGTGGATTCGTTGCTTATGATTTATATTTTAGTGTTGTAATCGCCACAGTTGGCCCTAACCCAGGGCAATGGACAGGTGCGGTTGACAGCGATTGGCAAACCACCGGAAACTGGGACGATGGGCTTGTACCTACGGGAGCTGTTAATGTTACTGTCCCAACAGGTTTAACGAATTATCCTCTTATAAATGAAACAGGTGACGTTTGTTTGGGAATGTCGATAGAAGCCGGTGCAAGTGTAACAATAGCTACTGGCGGAGAGCTATCTGTTGGGGCAAGCCTTAACGATAATGGCTCGTTTATTATGAATGACGGGATATGCACAATTACCGGCGACCTGAACAATAACGATGCGGCCAATGCACTTGTTGACATCAACGGCGGTACACTTACCATTGGAGGTGGTTGGTACCAAACTGGGTACTTCACTTTTGCAAGGGGTTCTTTCCAGCTTTCCGGAGGAACTATAGATGTTGCTGCCGATGTTGCATGGTATGATGTAAATGGAACAAGTTTAATGGACGGCCCTTTTTATATGACCATCGGTGGTACTTTCCAGACAGAAACTGCCCTATTCGCTTCCATTACCAGTGGCACTGTTGAAATGACAGGAACTGATAGTGGTGGGGGATTTCTTCTTTCCCCATCGGGTTCAGCTTTTACCGTTTACAATTTACTTGTTTCCGGTGGAGACTATATAACATCCAGGGATGCAGAAAACAATGATTTCGTTGTGTTGGGCAGCTTTGATATCACAGGCGGAAGTGTTACCACTGAAAACTTAACCGGTAATTCAGCTACTTTTACTGTTGGTGGAAGTTGCTCTGTTGGTGTTGGAGCTAATCTTACTGCAAATGTTCTTACGGCATTCAACGTAACCAGTGATATGGACCTGGCATCTACAACAGCAGGTTATGCATCATTGCTCGATAATGGGTTGATTACCGTAACCGGTTTCCAAACCATTGGTGCAGCCATGACAAATGGCTGGCATACCATGTCGGCCCCTGTAGCAGGGTTACAGTCAGGATGGTTCACAGGATTATATTTGCAGAACTTTGATGAGACCTCCAATACATGGAATGATATTGTCCCTACTACCGTTCCATTGGATCCCGGAACCGGGTTTGCCTATTATGACGCAAGCGGCGGGGGATTGTATGCGGGTGCTTATAATACCGGTACGATCGCCAACTCTTCACTTACCCGAAACAACCTTGGATGGAACATGGTAGGGAACCCTTACCCATCGGCCATTGACTGGGACGCTGCAAGCGGTTGGACAAAAACCAATGTTGCCGATGCAACTTATGTTGAAGATGCCGGTGCATGGGCAACATGGATTGCAGGTGTCGGGACAGGAAATGGCTCTAACCTCATTGCCCCAGGACAAGGCTTCTTCGTTGAATGTACAAATGTGGCCGGAGGTACTCTTGAATTTACCGATGCTGTCCGTACACATGCACGCACCCCATTCCTAAAATCAGAAGTTGCCGATCTGTTAAAAGTAAAAGTAGAAGGTAACGGTTATGCTGATGATTTGGCTATCCGTTTCCTCGATGACGCCACCGAAGGATTTGATTTCAACTACGATGCGCACAAAATGTTCGCATACAATGTTGAGATGCCCCAGATTTATTCCATGGCAAACGGATATATGGCCATCAATGCACTTCCAGCTACAACTATGGTCCCTGTTGGGTTCCGTACGGCAATCCCCGGTGAATTTACCATCAGTGCCATCGAAACAAGTGAATTCAACGATGTGGTCCTTGAAGACCTTTTCACAGGTATTCAAACTGACCTGATCAGTGATTCATATACTTTCACCGGGACTGTTGACGACAATGAAGACAGGTTCATAATCCACTTTACCCCACTGGCAGTTGGTGACAACCTGGAAGATGCCTCAAATATCTATTCCTATCATAAAAGCATTTATGTTATTGTTCCCGAAAACACAAAAGGTTACATTACGGTTTATGACATGATGGGTAAAGAAATTGCCAATTCAGCTATCAACGGTACGTTCAACACAATCACGCTCGGAAAGAGTGCCTATTATGTAGTGAAAGTACTCAGCAATGAAAACGTTGTTACCGAGAAAGTTTTTATTAAGTAATTAACCTATCTCCTTCTGTTATTCTCCCCGGTCACACTGAGCTTGTCGAAGTGGGGGAGATACCGAAGGCAGAGGGGGTAAAAATAAACAGATATGAAAAAAACAATGAAATCGCTCTTCGTAGCGGGATTGTTCCTCGCATTGCCTTTGTTTTCACTGGCCCAGACACCCCCACATCCAAATGGCGGTGGCGCACCGGGAAGTGGGAACACACCGGTTGGCGGTGGAGCACCATTGGGTGGCGGCCTTATCATTATGATGGTAATGGGCGCTGCTTATGGAGCAAGAAAAGCCTATGATTTTCGTGGAAATAACGAAGAATAGCAAATAATA
>JAJRTT010000188.1 GCA_024278155.1 Bacteroidota bacterium
AAAGATGCTTATATCGATATTGACAACACCATTTTCCAACAATCATCCTCAACTGCACTTGGCATTTATGGCTCTGCCAATCCGGATGTAACCAACTGCCAAATGTACAATATTGCTTATGAACCTGTTTATATGTCAATGTTCTCAACCCCGGTTTTCTCAGGAAATACAACAGCAAATATCGGTAGGATGGCAATCGGTATCCAAGTCGAAACCTATTCGCAGACAGCAACTATACCCCAACGAAATTTTGCGGGATATAACAATATAACATATATGTTTTATGGTGCGACCATTAATTCGGGCACTACCATTTCCATACCTGCTGGGACTGTCTTTAAATCAACCGGCACGCAGGCATTCACAATAAATGGGGGCCTTGATGTCAACGGCTCATCGGGCAGCCCAGTAATCTTTACCGATTACAGGGATGATGCTTATGGCAACCCATTGGATACAGAAGCAAATGGTTCCGGTAGTACGCCTACTACATCAGGCCCTTACATTACTTTTAATGATGTAAGTGATGATGCCAGCTCCATTGACAATGCTGTTTTCCGGTACTCAACCAACGTAATCAGGCTAAACAGTGCATCCCCTTCAATAACAAACAGTACATTTTATAAAGTTGATTATGGAGTTACCAATGCTGGGGTTTGTGCCCCGGTAATTGATAACAATGTTTTTGATGACCTTGATTTTGCACCAATAAGTATTTCATTGGTTTCATTCCCGGCTTCCCTTACCGGGAATACCATTTCAGGTACGACCCGCAAAGGGATCAGGGTACAAAATGAAACCCTTACACAGGATGCCATTTTACAGAAAAGGCCTTTTGGCGGTATTTCAAATATCCCATATATATTTGAGACCTACACCATTGGTACAGGCGTTACATTGACAATTGATCCGGGTGTTGTGTGTAAGTTCAGAAGCAATGGTTTACTTGCTGTGAACAATGGTATTATTGCCGAAGGGCTTGCATCATCGGGAAACCGTATCGTTTTCACAAGCCTCTCCGATGATTTTTACGGGGGCGACACCAATGCCGATGGGGATGCAACAGCCTCAGATTATTGGAGATGGTACGGCATAACCATAAATGGCATTGCATTGGATCCATTGTGCCGGTTCGACCATTGTATTTTCAGGAATACAAGATACAATTATGGTGCAATCAGGACAATCAATTCAAGCCCCTCAATACTAAACAGTAGTTTTACCGATAATTATCGTGGTGTATATGCAACCGGGGCTTCTGACCCTTTGATTAATTATTGCGATTTTTCCGATATTATTTATGAAGCTGTTAACAATGTGAACCAATCCTTTGTAATTGATGCAGAAAACTGTTGGTGGGGCGATGACTCAGGACCAACCCATTCAGGAAACCCTGGAGGAACAGGCGAAGTGGTTACTGATGGCGTGGATTATCTCCCTTATGGGACATCGGGCGCAATAAACCCAATTTTGGGAGATGTCAGTTTGAATAGTTTAGTCCAGGCTTACGATGCATCCCTTGTTCTACAACATGTAGTTGGCTCAATTACTTTAAACGCTACCCAACAAGGAGTTGCCGATGTGAGTGGGGCTGCGGGCATTACTGCTTATGACGGTTCGCTGATATTGCAATATGTAGTGGGTTTGATCAATTATTTCCCTGCAGCTTTATTGAACCCGACACCGGCACCTGTTTCCGAGGTTGAACTTTTGGTCGGGAATTCAGAGGTTGATCTTGGTGAAACCTTTGCCCTTCCACTAAGCATTTCAGATGTATCTGACCTGTACGCAATGGAGATGACTATTTCCTTTGATCCGGAAATCCTGGAAGCTGTTGATGTTGAAAACCTCATTTCAGGAATGAATGTTAATTTCTCAATTGACAATGAAACCGGGACAATCAAAATTGCATTTGCCGGAATTGAATCACTCGAATATGCAATGGATGCGGCAAGTATTATCTTTAAGGTAAATGAAAGCGTTAATACGGGATTAAGCACACCAATTACCGCAAAATCCTTTATGGGAAATGAAACCGATCTTTCATGGAACGTAACTGATGGGTCGGTAAGTATAAACGGTTTTGCAACAGGATTGGGAACCGACCTTGAAAATGCAAACACACAACTTTCATGTTATCCAAATCCATTCAGCAATCAGTTGAACATTGATTATAAAATATCCGGCGACAAGCAAAAAGTTGCAATTTTGGTTTATGACATCTATGGAAAAATGGTGGCCGAAATCACAAATGGCGAACACGATGCCGCTACCTATAATATATCATGGGACGGGATCGGTCAGAACGGAAACACACTAAGGAACGGGACTTACTTTATCAGGATGGTTTCCCGGGATAAAGTTGTAACACAAAAAATTCAAATTGTCAGGTAATATGTCAATTAATCACCGTCATTGCGAGGAGGCACGACGAAGCAATCTGTTCAAACATTGGGCAATGTTCCATGAACCAACAGATTGCTTCAGCACCCCACCACACAAACCTATCGCAGGTTCTTCGCAATGACGGTTATAAAACATTTGAATTTGTTAACCTTTAAAAAACTGACAAAATGAAAAAGATCAAATATATTTTAATGATAATAGCGGTTGCTTTGCT
>JAJRTT010000189.1 GCA_024278155.1 Bacteroidota bacterium
CAGGTTCTTTATCTTCGCTTTTTCCAAAAGAGCAACATCAGGTAGCCAAATATCATCCCCCCAAGATGGGCAAAGTGGGCCACGTTGTCGTTGGGGCTGTTGGATATCCCTGAAAATAATTCCAATGCACCATAACCCATCACAAAATATTTTGCCTTTACCGGAATAGCAAAATAGAGGTAAATCAAGGCGTTTGGGAACATCATCCCAAAAGCGAGCAACAACCCAAAAAGTGATCCTGAAGCCCCTACGGTAGCGGTATTGAGCAAGATGTTCAGTTTCCCGGCCAAGGGGTCAACGTAGTTTTTCCCTTCCATGAATATGGCCAGTCCCTCATTTTTCACCATCTCTATTATTTGCGGGTTCATCTGTGACTCCAGGTTCACAACCCGTAAATAGGTAACCAATATCTGTATCAGCCCGGCACCAATCCCCGTTATCATGTAATAGGTCAGGAAACGTTTCGGCCCCCACACATTTTCAAGTGCATTCCCGAACATCCATACGGCAAACATATTGAAAAGGATATGCGTAAAACTACCGTGCATGAACATATAGGAAACCAATTGGTGCGGCCTGAACAGTTCAGAACCGGGATAGTGCAAACCAAGATATCGGCTCAGGTCAAAATGGTAGGCTTGCTCCAGGGCAATGGTCCCCAAGAAAAACAAAATATTTATAATGAGCAGGTTTTTCACCACGGGCGGCAAAACCTGGAATCCTGTTGGTCTGTATGATTGCATTTTCTTTTTATTTCAATTTTCCTTGAATATTTTAAGTTTACTTTCAGCTACTGAACAGTTCTTCCAATTCTTCAAAAGTAAGTATCCTCACCACTGGTTTTCCATCGGGCGAAACCTGTGGCATTTTACAGGCGAATAACTGATCGATCAGCCCGTTTATTTCATTTTGCTGCAGGTTTTTTCCCTGTTTGATTGCCAGGTTAACGGCCATTGACCTTGCCAGTTCGATCCGTCTGTCGCGCCCAATGTCCTGCAAATTCCGTTTGTGGTTCTCAACTATTTTCTCTAAAACATCCTGTATGCCTTCATTGTTCAATTCCACGGGGCTTCCGTTTATGATAAATGAATTTTCCCCAAATTCTTCCATATTAAAGCCCAACACCATTAAGTCCTCCAGCAATTCCTTTATTATTGCGGCATCGCCCGGTGGAACATCCATGGTTACGGGGAACAACAATTGTTGCGATGAACCCTTCCGCTTTTCCAGTATTTCTGAATAATGCTCAAACAGGATCCTTTCGTGCGCCCTTTGTTGGTCGATCAACATCAGGCCGGAACGCACATTTGACAGTAAATATTTATTATGGACCTGAAATCCAACCTGACCCAAAACTTCAGTTTGGCTTTCCTCAATTTTTTCATTTTGTTCAAAGTTGTCTTCCTTTTTCTTTTTGAAGGATAAACCCAGTTGGTCCGATTCAAGGCCTTTGTACAATTCCCGCCAGTTCCCGGAAGAAGGGGTTTTCTTGTTAAATCCTGAATTTGATGGACTTCCCGTTGGATTGTCAAAAGGGTTGTAGTCAGGGTTGACAGTTACTTGTGGAGGTTTAATTTCAGTATTTCGTGGCAAAGGTGTGATGTCCATTCCCCTTTCAATATCAAAGTCGATGGAAGGGGCAATGTTGAATTTCACCAAGGCTTGCTTTACCGCCGAGGCAAGGAAAGCATAAACCATCTGGTTGTTTTCAAAATTCACTTCGGTTTTCGTTGGGTGGATATTGATGTCTATTTCACCTGGATCCAATTCGAAATAGATAAAATAGGTCGGGTAGGCATCTTTGGGCAATAATTCCTCAAAGGCCCCATTTACCGCATGGTTCAGGTAAGGATGGCGGATAAAACGCCCGTTCACAAAGAAGTACTGTTCGCCACGGGTCTTTTTTGCAAATTCCGGTTTTCCAATGAACCCGGTAATAGTTACATGATTGCTTTCCTGCTCCACCGGGATCAGGCGGTTGTTGTACGATGAATTGAAAAGACTTGCGATCCTTTGTTTCAATCCGGAAGCTTCCAGCGAAAAGAGTTGTTTGTTATCAATGAAAAGGGAAAATTTTATCCCGGGATAAACCAGTGCAACCCTTTGGAACTCTTCTATGATGTGCCGGATCTCCGTTGTGTTCGACTTTAGGAATTTTCGTCGTGCCGGGAGGTTGAAGAACAGGTTTTTGACCAAAATGGAAGTCCCGGCCGGTGTTGGACATATCTCCTGGCCAATTACTTCCGAACCTTCAATGCGGATGCAGGTCCCGAGTTCTTCTTCTTTTCTACGGCTTTTTAGCTCCACCTGCGAAATGGCCGCAATGGAAGCCATGGCTTCGCCCCGGAAACCCAATGTGTGGATGGAGAACAGGTCGTTGGCCTCTTTGATCTTGGAAGTGGCATGGCGTTCAAAGCACATACGGGCATCGGTTTCCGACATGCCACAACCATTGTCGATTACCTGTACAAGGGTTTTTCCTGCATCTTTCACGATAAGCGAAATGGAACCGGCACCGGAGTCAACGGAATTTTCCAACAACTCCTTTACGGCCGAGGCCGGACGCTGTATCACTTCCCCGGCAGCTATCTGGTTGGCAACGGAATCAGGAAGTAGATGGATGATGTCGGGCATGGATTTGAATGGTTAATATATTGGATCGATGAAAACTGATTAGGAAAAAGATTACCTGAAGAAAAACAAATAGACAATGAGGGCAACAATGGCAAAATAGATGACAACACTCAGGCCGGCCTTTTTTTTCCTGGAAGCATTCAGCTTTCGCATCCTGCCCCATTCGGAACCAACACGTGATTTGAAATCGGCTTTTTCTGTCCCTCCACCAATCCCCAATTCCCTTTTACGCTGGTCCCAATATTCCTTTTCCTCATCGTAATAACGTGTGGGATAGCTGAACCTCCGGGGTTTGGGTGTTTTGAAAAAGGTAATCTTCATAGTGAAAACATTTTAGTGCAAAGTTATGGATTTTTTATTGCCTGTGGGCTAAAATGAATAAATTTGCAATAATCAAAAAAATGGAATTCATTGATAATCGACAGAAACAAAAAGCATGAACAAAAGACTACAAGAAAAACTAAAAAACCTGATTGTCGTTGGTGATCGTTTGTTGATCAAACCCGTTACGGTTTCCAAGAGTGGGGGGGGGCTTTTCCTTCCTCCGGGCTATAAAGAGAAAGAAGAGGTGAGGTCGGGATATGTGATCAAGGCCGGGCCGGGCTATCCCATCCCGTTGCCTTCGGATGATATCGACGAACCCTGGAAAAAAACGGATGACAAGGTGAAGTATATCCCCTTGCAGGCAAAGGTGGGCGATTTGGCCATCTTCATGCAAAAAGGAGCCGTGGAAATTGCTTTTGAAGGGGAGAAGTATTTTATTGTCCCACAGCATTCAGTCCTATTGCTGGAAAGGGACGAAACCCTATATGAATAGTTTTCAATTTTTTACTCAAACCGAAATTATCTTCTGTTTTATCAAGAAGCGGTTATTCCAATATCCCGAAATCCAAATAGACTGTCCCCCTCTTTGATGGGGGATGCCCTTCGCTAAAGCCACGGACACCAAGGCGGGGGAAGATGCGGCAAACTTTTGTTCGGAAACCCCTATTTCCCAATTTTCACGTAGGCAACTTCTTTCCTGAGCACAGGGAATTTCAGTTGAACGAGATAGAATCCCCCAAAGAACACGGTACTGAAAAACAAATCGCCAAGAACCCCATTGTTGAGGAAAGGGAGGCCAGCCGTAAAAGAGGCCAATAGACCAGTGGCATCCTGGGCGTAAAAAGGACTGCCCAACCAAACGGCAAAGTTTGTCAGAAGGAAAAAGACAATGGATGAACTTAAGCTTGCAAGAAGAACAGAACCTGCTTTAACCCGGTTTCTCATTAACATGCCGATTCCCACTACGATGGCAAAACTCACATAAACAGGGATCAGCCATTCGTGCAGGCCAAGGACCAAGTCGCTCAGGAACATGGCCGCCAATGGAATTACAAACGCAAGGTGTTTTTTGCTGAAATAAGCACCTCCGAACAGGGCCATGGCCGCAATGGGCGTAAAGTTTGGCCAATGAGGGACAAGCCTCAGGATAGCACCGATCATAATTGTCGAAAAAATAAAAATAAACCTTGGGTTGATAATTTTACTGTTCATGTCCACGTGTGTTAAGTTTTGCGCAAAATTAAGAAAATGATTCAATAACCATATAATAAACAATGGTAATTTGAAAATGTTTTGAAATTCGCAGCATTATTGATTAAACAGTTAAAAACTGTTTGTTTCATAACCCATCACAGTTGCAAACTGTGATGGGCAAGGCAAAAGCACAAAGCAAGGGCTTGGCTCAAAGCCAAGCCCTTGCTTTGTGCAACAATCAAAAAGAATACCCAATACTGATACCCGCAAAAAGGCCATTTGCAAAGGAGACATCAAAAATGCGACCATCAAAAAAGGCACGATCAAAATCCACAACAGGGGTAAACCCAGCCCTAAGCAGGAGACCTTTTTTCCCACGGTACCTATAACCTATCCTCCCAAATAAAACCAATGCTTCAGAAGAAGAGTTGTTTTTAAATGAAGCTAAATATGAAAGTCCTATGCCCATTTCAAATACGTGGGATTTTGCGCCAAATAAATATGACACTTCAAACGGGAATGCATAATTTGTCCAATTATTAGGCATATATCCTGCACCTAACCTAAATGCAACATTCTTTTTTTTATTTATTGGAACTATCCTCTCATAATTAATGGTTATCATCGCAGGGATATTCATGTCAAGGAAGCCAATAAACCCATGGTCACCACCATTTCCACCAAATTCAACATAAACTCCGTTTCTATTTATGTATTTTTCTTCATCAGGTTCATCTTGTGCATTGATAAACCCAAACCAAAGTATAAAGGGTATTAGTGCCAAGGCTTTTCTTCTCATAGACTATAAACTATTTTTTATGCTCAACTCCTTTTTGTGAAATCAACTTTATTAGGTAAACCCCTTTTGGATATGACCTGATATCTAATTTGATGTTTTCCAAAGTCGTCAATTCTTTATTCAATACCAAATTGCCACGGATATCAAGGATTTGACCCGTTAAAGGTAAAATAATATTTGAGTGTAAAAAAAATATTTGATAATAGTTTTCCAATAAGGGTTGAGTTACCACCAATTACATTTCCCAATTACCATCAATTACAACCAAGTTGCAATCAATTACATTTCTTTACTTTACTTTTGCGGTTTTTGAATTTTCAAGGTGAATGAAAGATTTAACGGTTGGGAAATAGAGTAAGTTGATTTTGCAGTTTGCAACGCCCATGTTGCTGGGCAATGTGTTCCAGCAAATGTACAACATTGTTGACAGCATTATCATAGGGCAGTTTATCGGTAAGGAGGCGCTGGCTGCCGTTGGGGCTTCTTTCCCTTTGTTGTTTACCTTGATTTCCCTTGTTATCGGATTTGCAACCGGTGCCACAATTTTGGTTGCACAATATTTTGGTGCAAAAAAGATGGAAGAGGTGAAACGGACCATTGATACCTTGTATATTGTCCTTTTTGTGGCTTCCGTTATCATTAGCGTGCTCGGATGGTTTTATAGCGAGGCCATTTTCAGGTTGATACAACTGCCAGAAGATGTCATTCCTTATGCGAGCCTCTATTTCAAGATTTACATACTGGGGCTGGTATTCTTTTTTGGGTTCAATGGGACATCTGCAATTTTGCGCGGGCTGGGCGATTCCAAGACCCCGCTCTACTTTATGATGGTTTCCACCGTGACCAATATAGTCCTCGATTATGTTTTTGTGGCCCATTTCCATTGGGGGATTGCCGGTGTGGCCTATGCAACGATAATTTCG
>JAJRTT010000190.1 GCA_024278155.1 Bacteroidota bacterium
AAATAATCAATTTCTGAGTGGCTGATCGATCCAATCCTGTTTAATAACCTGTCTTTTGAAATTGCCCTTATTTGAAATGTGATGACTTCTGAATTGCTGGGAAGATTGTTCGTGTTGTTCTTTTTTAGCAAAAGGCATCCTGAATAATTCTTTATTTTTGTTGTAAGCGGCATGACTATGACTATTCCAAGATTATCGTTCATTGCGTTTCCGCTGATTATCACAACAGGTCGAATGCCTTTTTGCTCATTCCCTTCTGCCGGGTTCAAATTGGCAAAGTAAATATCTCCTTGTTTCATTGATTGTCGATTATGTCGAGATAGTCTTGCAAACCTTCCTCTGCCATGCTTTTCATTTCAATATCAAGGTTTGCATTTTTGAAGGATTGGATGTATTCGGCCTGTTTTATTTTGTCAAAATAGGATTGAAGTGCATTTTCTATTATCCTGTTTTTTGGTAAACTTAGCTTTTGTGAGTATTCATTTAGTTTTGAGAACAACTCCCTCGGCAAAGTACTGGTATAGGTATTTTGATTTCGCATAATAACAAAACGTAAATATAATTTGCAAATATAACATATAAATGCAAGAATACCTATTCTTTCCCAATATTCCTTTTTCTCCTTGTAAATTGTATATTGTCCCCCATCACATTCAAGGCAATCACATTTCCGTTTTCATCTTTTTCCCTGATCACTTCCACATCCTTATCGGCCATTAGGTTGAAGCCTTCAACGGTATATTCCAGGATTGATTTCCTTTCGGGTTTTCTTTTTGGGATGAACTTATTGCCCATCCCGGCCATAAACCTTGAAATAAAAGGCTTTCCTTTTTCAGGTACCGGGTCCTTCAAATTATTCGTGGAAACCCCATCGAAGGAGTTCCTCGAAACAAACAGGATACTTGCATTGCTTTCCGTATAGGGAATTTCAAAACAATTGAGCCTTGGGATAGTAGCAATCAATTCTTCCTGTTCTCTCGAAGTTTTGTGTCCATTGATTTGATCTATAGGTTTTTTTCCTTGTTGTTGAATGTCAGGTTTTTCGGCAACAGTAATATGGATATTGTTTTCCGGTGATTTCCGGGTTTCAACAATTTTCTTCTCTGAAAATGAAGGGTGCAACACTTCTATCTTATTGAGTTTGGTGAAATTCCTGTTGTTTTGTCCTTTTCTGGAAATACCGAAATAGGACCCCAATAGGATAATTATAGTTGCGGCAATGGAGAGCGCATAGTAAATTTGGGTTGTGTAAATGGCAAAAACGCCCCCTTTTTTCAGTTCCCCTTTATCTTCATAAACAATTGTTTTGTCGGCCACCAAAAAAGTGGATTTCAATAAATTGTATTCCAGTTTGATTTTTGGATTGGCCGATAAGAAACCCTTTAGCCTGGCTGCCCCTTTTTCTGAAAGCCCACCTTCCAATTCGGCAAGCATTGTTTCTTCGTAATTGGTTTCGTCAATTCCACCAAAAGCGATCAATGTGGTTTTTTTTAAACTTTCTTTTTTCTCAAAGTGGAGGCCGTTGTCTGAATCAAGGATCAGTTCAATATCAAAATCTTCAAACTCCTCTTTCAGCACGGGGTTTTCTTCAAGGAACACCATAAGCTCGGCCACCTGTTCCGTGTCCAGGTTTTTCTCGTAATAGTCGAGAAAGTAAGCTCCGTAATTTTCCTTGTTTATTTTCATTTTCGTAAATCGTAAACCCTTTTCGTCAATCGTAAATCAATTTCGTAGATCCTTTGCCTTTCACCACCGCATAGGCCATCCTCGACCCAACAGGTTTTCCAGCACTGCTAAACCACCTTGTCCATGCTTACCAAATAGTTTTTCATGAACATCCTTGCCCGGTAAATATAAACTTTCACCTGGGGCTCGTTCAAGTCCGTGATTTCCCCGATTTCCTTGTAGGAATATCCTTCATAATCACGGAGCAACAAGACCGAGCGTTGTATATCAGGCAACTGACCCACAGCCTCGTCCAGGATTTCTTTTAAATCGGAATACCCTGATTCGTGCCCCTGGTCAAACTGGCTTATGTCATCGGTATTTGTCATCCTTTTGCTTTTCCTTATGTTGTCTATCATTGTGTGATAGGCCGCCGTGAACAAATACGATTTGGCTTTTCCCCCTGAAATGTCCTTCGCTTTTTCCCACATCTTTGCAAAGGCATCCTGGACAATGTCACGGGCTATCTCAACATCTTTAATGTTTTTCAGGATAAACCGATAAACACCGTCCGCATGATCATCAACACATTTATTGTATTCCTTTACTGTCATCCGGGATTTTATAAAAATATTGCTTTAATGCGATAATGATTGAATGCGGGAATTTATACATTGTAAAAAGTTAAGGCAATGTGTTTTTTTCGACCACTTTTTTTGTTCTTACATTGAACCATTGATTCCTTATCGCATCGTAAATAATGTTTTTGTTAGAACTGGTAAATATTTATTGTTATACTATTTCCAAAATAAAATTTCAAATTTATGACGGGTTCGTATTTGATAAAGTTACAAGATTTATTAAAACTTGTTTTACAAATCTATGTAAATTTACAAAGTTTCATTTAATAAAACGTACACAAGTATCATTATTATCTATTTTTGCCTTGTAATAAAAATGAATCCTTCGAATGATAACAATAGATAAATTTGCCCTGAACCCCTTTCAGATGAACACCTATATTTTATCTGACGAAACCAATGAATGTGTGATTATCGATCCGGGAAGCTATGAGCCACAGGAAGAAGAACTTCTTACAAGGTTTATACAGACCGAAAACCTGAAACCTGTCAGGATGGTTTTTACCCATTGCCATGTCGATCATATCCTGGGTACAAATTTCATGGCTAATAGGTATATGCTGAAACCGGAAATCCACAAAGCCGGGCTTCCTTTTTATGAAAATGGCCATGAGCATGCCAGTACTTATGGCTTTCAGATAGAGAAGTTGGTCGAACACGGCCCTTTCATCGAAGAGGGTGATGTTATCGGATTTGGGAATTCGGAAATAAAAGTTGTTTATACACCGGGCCATGCCGATGGCAGTATTTGTTTTATCGGCGATGAAGATAAATTTGTGATAACCGGCGATGTGTTGTTCAAGGACAGTATTGGCCGGACGGATTTCCCCACCGGTGATTTTGATGTGTTGATGAAAAGCATCCACGAAAAACTATTTACCCTTCCGGACGATTACACGGTTTATCCCGGGCATGGCCCAGAAACAGGGATTGGCTACGAGAAAGTGAACAATCCGTTTATAAGGTTTTAATTCCAATCTGAATCTTTTTTCCTTCCCTTGCAGCGTTTTGGGTTTTCTGTCCGTACCTTTATGTGAACACAAACTTTAAAACATGAAATCAAGGCTTCTTTTTTTATTGTCAGTATCCGTTCTTCTTTCATTTTCTTGTAAGAAAACAGGCGATATCCCTTCGGAAGAAAATATTCCCGGACAAAAAATATTTCTTGATACAAAAGCCAAAGCAGTTGTTGAGGCCGGTAATACTTTTGGCATTAAGCTGTTTAAAAACCTTGCAGCCAATACAGAAGATGGGCAGGAGAATATCGTCATTTCACCTTTAAGTGTTTCAATGGCCCTGGGGATGACCTATAACGGGGCGGACAACGAAACGAAAACAGCTATGGAAAACACCCTTGAATTGCAAGGCATGTCAATTGACGAAATAAACGGGAGTTATAAAACCCTCATTGACGAATTAACTTCAGTTGACCCGGATGTTGCCATGGAAATCCCAAATTCAATATGGTATGAGAACTCTTTCGCAGTTCAGGATGAATTCATCACCACAAATCATGATTGTTTTTATGCAGAGGTTAATCCACTTGATTTTAGTAATCCGGCTTCTGTTGATATTATTAATAATTGGGTAGCCGATAATACGAATGATAAAATCACGTCGATATTGGAAGAAATTAATCCAATGTCTGTTATGTTTCTGATTAATGCTGTGTATTTTAATGGGACATGGAAATATGAATTTGAAGAACAAAATACCACAACTGAAACATTTTACCTTTCTAACGGAACAACAACTGAAGTGGACATAATGAAACAAAGAGCTACTTTTAATTATTCTTCCAATGAGCTATTTGAAGCTGTTGACCTCCAATATGGTGGAGGTAATTTTAGTATGGTGGTTTTATTGCCAAAGGATGGATTTGGACCTGATGATATAGTTATTGGACTAAATGAAAACAATTGGTCAACCTGGATGGATAACTTTAACAAAATGGATATTCAGCTTTCAATGCCAAAATTCAAGTTGGAATATGAAAAGAAATTAAACCAGGCACTCATTGATTTAGGGATGGGCATTGCATTTGAACCGTCCGGAGCTGATTTCTCAAAAATAAACCCCAATGCCCAGTTATATATAGATTTTGTAAAACATAAGGTTTTCATTGATGTAAACGAGGAGGGGACAGAAGCAGCAGCCATTACAGTTGTTGGTATTGTATATACAAGTGCAGGGGAAGGTGACGCCCCGTACTTCTTCAATGTTAACAAGCCGTTCGTTTTTGCCATAAAAGAAAGGGATACAAAGTCAATTATCTTTATAGGTAAAGTGATGGACCCGGAATATGAAAATTGAAAAAGCCACAACAAAGTATAAAAGAATTGGCTAATATTGAAGATGAATATATTTTGAGCAAAATTGAAGCAAAAAACAAGTGAGGCCGGGATTGTCAACAACTGTAATTCCGGCAAGCTAAAACATCAGGAGGCATTGTACCAGTATTTTTATAGTTATGCTATGGGGATTTGCCTGCGCTATGCCTACACCAAAACAGATGCTTCGGAAATAGTGAACGACAGTTTTTTAAAGGTTTTTAAAAATATTAAAAAGTATAAAGATGAATTCCCGTTTAAGCCCTGGTTCAAAAAAATCATTGTCAACACGGCAATTGATTATTACAGGAAAAATGCCCGGTTTGCTTCAATGCTGGAAATTGAAGAGGCCGAAAATGAGGATTTTAATATTGAACAGATAGATAACCTCGCATTCGAGGATTTAAAGAAGATTTTGGACAGTTTGCCCGAAATGTACCGCTTGGTTTTTAACCTGTATGAAATCGAAGGCTTTACACACGGTGAAATTGCAAAGAAGTTGGCACTTGATGTAAGTACGTCCCGTTCTTATTTGGCACGGGCAAAAAAGAAACTCAGGATTTTAGTCGAAAAACATTTTGATATAAGCAGTGAGAGAAAAGTTCGGACATAAGATAACCAATAGGATAAATGAGGTTTTTGATTCTCATCGGGTGGATTTTAATCCGCAGGATTGGGAAAGTCTAAAAGCGCAGCTTCCTGAAAGAAAATCACGGATTGCTTTTGTGTTTTGGGCAATGGCAAAAGTGGCCGCGGTTGTTTTGCTTGCCCTTATCGGGATTTATATGTTTTGGGGACGGGAATCATTTGATGGGACGAATGACAGGGTTGTTGAAAACAGTTTGGAGCGGTTTCAAGGTGAAAATCCCTCTGAAGTCGCAATTGTTGATCCGCTTACAAAACCAATATCTGAAAATCCTGTAAGGCCTGAAAATAACCTTAATGTGGATAAGGACAATTTAGCAAGGGAAATTGCAAAACCCAATCCTGAAAGTAAAAAGCAGTCCAAAACTTCGGAACCGACATCAAGGCTTATCGCAGATATCCTTATTGAAAGCAAACTCCAGGAGTCAACATCCGGTATTTCGAGACAGCCTGGATCAAATCCCGAAAATAAAACGGCACAACAGATTTCTTCTTCTACTGTAACCCAGGGCAATATAATAATTACCGATACAGCTGGCATAAATCAGGATCGGGAAGTACCGCAACCTGTCCCACCTTTTACAAAACCAAAAAAGGAAAAGTTTAAACTGGGTGTCGAGATGGCCACATTTGCGAATTATTCCAAAGATAATGTTAAGCCATCCATGAGCTATGGAGGTGGGATTGCTGCCAATATCCCAATGAACAAAAAATTCTCGTTTAATCCGGGATTGTTTTTTTCGGCCTACAACATGGAGTTGCAGAACAGTCAGGATTTTGTTCCGCAATCCAATTTGGCAAGTTTTACCACTTCTGGTAATTATCCGTCCGATCCAAATATAACGGCCATGGAAATGCAGCTTACGGGATTTGATATCCCGATTAATTTTCAGTACCGGTTTTTAAAACGGGAAAAAGGAAATTACTTTCTGGAACTTGGTTTTTCGAGTTTATGGTATATATCGCAGGATTATTCGTACGAGCTTTCGTATGTTGATTATAGTACCGCTCAGGCAGGCATTGTCCATACCAAGTCAGAAGAAACACCGATTGAGGATTTTAAGGCCTTTGATTTTGCAAAGTTCCTGAATTTTTCAGTGGGTTTGGACTATCACCTCAGCAAACGCTTTGATATGGTGGTAAACCCTTATCTCAAGTATCCGGTAAATATGTTGTCGGGGGATGAACTGAAATTTGGCTCGGGTGGATTGAAATTGAAATTTATGATTGTCCCAAAAAAATAAATGAACTAATCCAAAGTATTATGAAAAAACAAACCGTTTTATTGGCCAGCTTGATATTTACAAGTATTTTCTCTTTTGCCCAAACCACAACCATCGGGTTTTTTGGAGGGGCATATTTTTCATCGATCAATGGGGCTTATTTTGCCCATGGCAGTAGTTCCACGGTCATTAAAAATTCCACCGGAATGCAATTTGGGCTGGTTTTCGATTATCCCCTCACCGAATCATTGAGCTTGTACAGTGACCCGGCATACATCCAAAAAGGGTTTAAGTATGAAAATGAAAAGATGGATGGAGGAGCTGGCTTTACCGGTGAA
>JAJRTT010000191.1 GCA_024278155.1 Bacteroidota bacterium
TAGGATACCCTGGTATCGAAGTGGATACGGAAAGGCATTCTGAAAAGAGAAAACCATTAAGTGAAATTGTTGTTTACAAGTAAATATTTGTACATTTGTAAAAAAGGAAATTTATGATAGTCGAAAGGACCGATAAAGAAATAATTATAAGAATACCTGTAACAGCCAATGCGGATGATTTACAGGACTTTATTGATTATGTTGGATATAAAGAGATTGTATCGGGTATTAATGTTCCACAAGAAGTTATTGATAAACTTGCATCGGATTTCAATAAAAATTGGTGGAGGAAAAACAGGGAAAGATTTAATCAATGAAAATTATTGTTGACACCAATATTGTTTTCAGTGGGATATTAAATCAAAAAAGCAGGATCGGAAAGATACTGATCAGTGAGCAAAAATATTTTGATTTCTATAGCTGTTGCTATCTTCAGGCAGAATTAAAAAACCATTATCCGAAAATTGCACATATTGCCAGTAAATCAATTGATAGAATTATTGGGATTGAAAGATATGTGACCCAGAATATTAAGTTTATAAACGAAAGTATTGTTCCCGGGAATATTATCCATGAACCTGAAAAATTAGTGGCTGATATTGATTTTGATGATGTTTTATTCGTTGCGTTAACAAAATATATTAATGGGAAACTTTGGACTGGAGATAAAAAACTCACTAGTAACCTGAAGTCAAAAGGTTTTGACCAAATAATCACAACACAGGAAATCCTTCAGTTAATTGATACCTACACCTCCGGAAAACAATAAAAACAACTTAACATACATGAGAATAAAGCAATCCATAGAGCAATCCATACAGTTAAAGCAGGAAATCCTTGCCAACGGACAAATTTTGAAAACCATTGAAGATGTGGCCAATGCCTGTATCCTGACCTATAAAGGGGATGGGAAGGTCCTTTTTTGCGGGAACGGGGGAAGTGCTGCCGATGCTCAGCATCTTTCCGCTGAATTGTCGGGCCGCTTTTATTTCGACCGCGAACCCTTGAACTCCGAAGCCCTGCATGTGAACACTTCCTACCTGACCGCCGTGGCCAATGATTATTCTTACGATGAAGTCTATTCCCGTTTGGTGAAGGCAATGGGGAAAAAAGGGGATGTGTTAATCGGCCTTTCCACATCGGGGAATTCGGGAAATGTGGTTAAAGCCTTCAAAACTGCAAAAGGACTTGGGATTCTGACCGTGGGCTTCACAGGCAATTCCGGTGGGGAGATGAAGAATGTTTCCGATTTTCTGGTAAACGTCCCTTCCACCGATACACCGCGTATCCAGGAAAGCCACATCCTTATCGGACATATTATTTGTGAATTGATAGAAACTGCATTGTTCCAATAACATTTTTTTCTATTTTTATCACCGCTTTCAGGATGCAAATTCAATAACTTTTGTACCTCAGGGGTGGAACAAAAATGAAGAACCACGGAGGCACGGCGAAAGCAGATCTTAGTGTCTTTGTGCCATAGTGGTGAAACAAAAACAGATGAAACTACAAGAAGCAATCATATTGGCGGGAGGGCTTGGGACACGGCTGAGGGAAGTGGTGAGCGATGTCCCCAAGGTAATGGCTCCGGTAAGGGGCCGGCCATTCCTGGAATACCTCCTTGATTACCTCGAACGGAATATCTACACGCATGTTGTTTTGTCGGTAGGTTATAAGCACAAGGTTATCCGGGATCATTTCAAAGACCGTTATAAATCCATCCGAATTGATTATGTGATCGAGGAAGAACCCCTTGGGACAGGAGGTGCCATCCAGCTGGCCTTTCAGTATATCAGCGGGTTCAGGGCGGTGGTTTTTAACGGCGATACCATGTTCAGGGTGGACATGGACAAACTTGTCAACTTCCATTTTTCAAAAAGTGCGGGCTTCACGATCGTCTTGCGGGAAGTAATGGACGTGGAACGATATGGGGCCGTGGAGATCAATATCGAAAACAAGGTAACCGGGTTTAGCGAAAAAGGGGAGAAAACGGGTGTAGGTACCATAAACGGGGGCGTTTATATAATCGATAAAAAGTTTTTCGAGATCAATGATTTCCCCGAAAAGTTTTCAATAGAAAAAGATGGGTTTGAAAAATTATTTAAAACTTACCCCTTTTATGGGACTTTATGCAAACAGTATTTCATTGATATCGGTGTACCCGAAGATTATAAAAGAGCACAATATGAGTTTGAAGACTTTGAATATTGATACCACCTGGTCATTGTTCCTCGACCGGGATGGAGTAATAAATGAAAGGATAATCGGGGATTATATCAAAAAAGTGAAAGAGTTTCATTTCCTGCCCGGCGTCCTTGAAGCCTTGCATGTTTTTGCCAATAAGTTCGGGAAAGTATTTGTCGTCACCAATCAGCAGGGGATCGGCAAAGGCTTGATGAACGAAACCGACCTGACGGTAATCCATGATCATATGCTTGCCGAGATAAAGGCGCACGGTGGCCACATCCATAAGGTTTACCATTCACCTTATCGCGCAGAGGAAAACTCGGTGTTCAGGAAACCCAATCCCGGATTGGCCCGCAAGGCAAAAATTGATTTTCCCGATATTGATTTCGAAAAGGCAATTATGGTGGGCGATTCCATTACCGATATGCAATTTGGCAGGAATACCGGGATGAAAACAGTTTTTATCACTTCCGAAAAAGAGCAATATGAGGACAATTCCGATTTGATCGATTTTGTCTTTGCGGACTTGAAGGGCTTTGCAAAGGTTTTTTGAAATCGGTTTTTATACTGTCTACGTATTTTCAAAATTAATTCCAATCTTAGGATAGGGCAGTAATAAAAAGCATTTGGTTATTTCAACAAGATCTTTCCTGTTGTTCGATGGAGGGTTAAAGCAAATTCACTCGAAAGAAGACTTGGGGCAATGGGGCTGTTTACCTTAATAACACAATTGGTGGCCATGCCAATTGTTGTCGATCCTGATTAAATCGGATTGGTTTGCTTTGGACGGTAATGGAACACATGCTCCGTTGCTGCTCAAAACATGAGTACCCACACCATATACGCCACATAAACCAGAACCATGAACGAGCCTTCCACACGGTCGATCATGCGCCCTTTCCGGGTAAAGATAAAAATGAAGACCAGTAATGTTGCAAAGATGTTTGCAAGCAGGTCGAGGTTGGCGCCCACATCAATCGTGATAGGTTGGATGGTGCTGCTCACGCCGAGGATAAGGAAGGTGTTGAAAATGTTGGAACCAATGATATTCCCGATGGAAATGTCAGCGTTTTTCTTGAAAGCGGCCACAATGGATGTTGTAAGTTCCGGGAGGGAAGTCCCAAAGGAAATGATGGTCAGCCCGATGATACGTTCCGAAATCCCATAATCCGTTGCAAAGATGGAAGCAAAGTGGACAATGACCTGTCCGCCACCGGCAAGAAGCACAATGCCTGCAATTACCATTATGATCGACCTTTTTGTCGAATGCCCGGCTATCTTCACTTCGTGTTCGGTATCATCATTTTTCATCGAGAAAAATGAATAGTACATAAACACGGTAAAAAAGGCAATCAACAGTATCCCATCTGTCCGGTTTAAAACAGAAACCGAGGCCCCATCCAGGAAAATATCGTTTGCCATTATGAAAATAACCAAGGCCGATAAAAGACAAAGGGGTATTTCAATCCAGATTGTGGATGATTTCACGGCCACGGGAAAGATGATGGCCGAGATGCCAAGGATAATCAAAATATTAATGATGTTGCTGCCAATGGCATTCCCAAAACTAAATCCGGTATTCCCCGATACGGCTGACAGCACGTTCACGATTAACTCTGGCGATGAAGTCCCGAAGGCCACTATGGTAAGCCCGATCACTAGATTGGAAATGTTCTTCCTTCGTGCGATGGCGGCGGCCCCGTCAACCAGCCAGTTCGCCCCAAAAATCAATGGGACAAAGCCAAGGATTGAAAAAAAAAGGTTTAGCATAAAGTTTGTCTTTTGTCGATATCCCTGCCTTCGCCGAAACAGCTATATGCAAGCAAGCCGCCAAAATTACTTATTTCATTTTAATGCTGTAAACCTTTTTAGCCACTTATTTGTTTTATTTATGCAATTCCCGTTCGTGTAAAATGTAATGGTTCTCGACAGGTTTGCAAAAACAAAGTTTACATGAACCAGTAATGCCTTGATAAACAAGGGCTATCGACAAAGTCGGAGTTCGAAGGAAACCAACTCTTAAAACTGCAAACCTGATTTCTTTCGGCATATTTCAGGTAAAACCTCATTGGAATTGATACTTTTGTAAAAAATAATTTAATACATATCCTTATGAAACCCATTTACACCTTCCTGTTGACGATAGTCATTTCTTTGCTTATGGTTCCTCCCGTTCCGGCCCAACAAATAAAAAGCACAAAAGGCCATTCGGAATTCAGGTTCAAAGCTTCCCTGGAACAGATGCAGGCCTGGGACCGGGCACATCCAAATATGGAAATAAAAAAGAAAAAACATAACGAAGAAGAGGTGTACCCCGAATTTCCGATTGAAGGAAAGAATATCCTTTTTGAAGGGGTTGGCAGTACACATTCAGGAACATTGCCCATATTCAAAGAGCCGTCGCCGCTTCCCGATGCAGATTTTTTGGGATTGGAAGACAGTGGGAATTCCATTCCGCCCGATGTAAATGGAGCAGCTGGCCCCGATCACCTGATGGTTACCCTTAATACGGGTTTTCGGATTTTGGACAAAGAAGGGGACATTATTGCGGATGTGAGTACGGGGGCTTTTTGGTTTGGTATGCCGGGCGCAGGTGAAGTCTTCGATCCGAAAATCATGTACGACCCTTATGAAAACCGCTGGATGCTCGTGGAACCCAGTAGCTCCAACATAGCCAACTCGCGACTATATGTGGCTGTTTCGGAAAATAGCGATCCCACCGGGAACTGGTTTATGTACGCCTTTGAATCGGATCCCGAAAAACAGTATTGGTTCGATTACCCAAGTTATGGTTTTAACAAGAAATGGATAGTGGTCTCAGGAAATATGTTTGGAGCCGGCTTTGGCTATAATGTGCTGTTTGCTTTTGATAAGATGGCCATATACAATAACGCCGAGGAGGTTTCCTATACCCGTTTTAAAATATTTGATGGTTTCACAATTGTCCCGGCCCTTACGTATGATACGGAACTGGAAGATATGTACATGGTTAACAATGCCGGAGGGAACAATGGCGGCAGCGGTTACCTGAACCTGTGGAAAGTAAGCGGGGAACTTGGAAGTGAGGAGGTTAAGGACCTGGGGCTGATCGGTACACCAAACCCCTGGACAAACTGGGCAGGGAATTCGGGTAATTTTGCCCCACAACTTGATAGCGAGGAAAATATCAATTCAGGTGACGGGAGAATGCAGAAGCTGATTTACCGAAATGGCCATTTGTGGTGTGCCCATCATATTTTTCTCCCGGCGGACAACCCAACACATTCCGCCGTTCAATGGTGGCAACTTGCCACGGACGGAACAATTTTGCAACGGGGCAGGATCGAGGACGAAACCGGGTTTTACCATTACACCTTTCCGTCCATTGCGGTCAATGCAAAGGAGGATGTGATGATTGGCTATGGTAGTTTTTCGCAAGGGCAATATGCCAGTAGCAGTTATTCGTTCCGTTATGCCGATGACCCGGTGAACGAAATGCGCGACCGTTACCAGTTTAAGGACGGCCTGGCAAAATATGTGAAAACTTTTGGTGGGGCACGTAACCGATGGGGCGATTATACGGCCACCGTCATTGACCCTTCCGATGACCTTGATTTCTGGACATTGCAGGAATTTGCCGATTTGCCCACGGGATCAACCGATCATTGGGGAACCTGGTGGGCAATGATAAACATTGATGACATTCCTTTGGTTGATTTTGAGGCTGGGATCAATATTGTCCCCACAGGGACTGCAACGGATTTTACCGATAAAACGAAATATGAACCAACGGAATGGCTTTGGTTATTTGAAGGGGGAAACCCGTCCACGTCCACAGAGCAAAACCCACAGGGTATCTTGTATGAAACCTCGGGGACTTTTGATGTAACGCTTATTGCGACCAATTACCTGGGCTCGGACACATTGAAGATGGAGGATTTTATCAATGTAAACACCAGCATTTTGCCCGAAGTTGGCTTTATGCAAAATGATACCTTGCCTTGTGTGGGACAGACGGTCGAGTTTGAAGATATGTCGGTTTATAACCCTTCGGGATGGCAATGGTCTTTTGTTCCCGATGAAGTGACTTTTGTGGATGGCACAAACGCCAATTCACAACATCCAAAAGTGCAGTTTAATTCGGCAACTTATTACGAAGTGTCCCTGACTGCCACAAATGTAAATGGAAGCAGTACCTTAAAAAAGCCCATGTTGATAAAATCGGGCGGGATGAGCCTTCCGTTCTCTGAGGACTTTGAATCGAAATCCTTTAATTCAATGTCATGGTCAGTTGAAAATGAAGATGATAGCAAAACATGGGAAATTACAGATGTGGCGGGCAACGAACCGGGAAACATGGCCGCCTGGGTCAATATCAAGAATTACAATGGATTTGAAGAGCGCGACAGATTGATAACGCCCTTATTGAACTTTACCGACTTTGAAACTGCATTTTTGGAATTTGAGCATGCTTACGGGCAGCGTTTCCCGCAATATACTGATTCCCTGAATGTATATATATCCAATGATTGCGGGCAAAGCTGGACAAGCCTTCTTCGTTTGGGCGAAGATGGGTCAGGGGTTTTTGCGACAGTGGAACCTTCTACCACAACATTTGTCCCGTTGACTTCCGAGGATTGGTGCCTTGGGACGGGTGAGGAAGGAAATTGCTACCTGATTAACCTTGAGGAATGGACTGGGCAAGCGAACCTGAAAATCATGTTTGAATCCTACAATGGTTTTGGGAATAATTTGTTCATTGACAACATTAAAATCAAAAGTGCGGAAGCTGTTGGGGAAACATTTGGTAGCAAAGGCAGCTTTCAACTTTTCCCGAATCCCAACAGCGGTACATTTAGCATTGTTTTGGAGGATTGCTCGGGAAATGCCAGTTATCGGGTTTTCAACCTCACGGGTCAGGTTGTTTCTGATGGTGGCCTTGAGGAAAATGGAGGGATCGCATCTGCTGAACTGAATATTTCCAATGAACCAAAAGGTATCTATTTCGTAAAAGTTACGTATGCTGGAAAAACGGAAAGCCGGAAATTGATTATTCAATAAATTTGCCCCTTAAATATTGGGGATTTTTAATTAATATTGCAGACCCGTAATGACATATTAGCTGTTTTGGGTTGTTGTCCAGTTGTTTATAAATGGCATGTCCTTAGGGAAAAGCATTGTTGAACATATTTATAATCGAATCGAAATTTACCTTAAAAACGTATTAAAAATGAAAAAAGTTAATTTACTCCTGTTTACACTTGGAATGCTGGTGTTTTTGCCGGCACAGTCCTACTCCCAAAAAACCAAAGGAATTGTTGGCCATGCCGATGCCAGTATGGTAATGAGCATGGATGAAATAGTTGCTTACGATAAATTGCACCCATCTGACTCCACGCCCAAGCTTAAAAAACCCCGCTTGACCGATTGGGTCTATCCCGAATTCCCTTTGGATGAAAGTAAAATCGTTTATAAATATGAGACGAAATGGGAACCCGGCCCATCTAATGCGCCCAAGGAACAATCCCCTTTGCCCGATGATGATTTTATGGGACTTGGTGATAACGGCACTTCCATCCCGCCCGATGTGAACGGGACCGTAGGGCCAAATCATATCATGGTTACATTGAACACACAAGTGCGGGTCCAGACAAAAACAGGCACAACACTTTCCACCATGAGCCTAAGCAGTTTCTTCAGTGGCTTGCCCGGGTCCGGAGGGACTTTTGACCCACGTATCGAATACGATCCTTATGGGGAGCGTTGGATTGTTGCCTGTGTTACCGGTTCCAGTTCTTCCAATTCAAGCATATTGATTGCCGTTTCGCAAACCGATGATCCAACAGGTACATGGAACAAGTTTTCCATTGATTCGGACCCTGCAAACTCGGGATGGATGGA
>JAJRTT010000192.1 GCA_024278155.1 Bacteroidota bacterium
AAGAAATTATTTCGGATTGCGTGAAAGATTACGGTTACCCGATTTGTTTTGGTTTTCCGGCAGGTCACCAGGACGATAACAGGGCGATGGTTTTTGGAAGAAAAGTTAGGTTAACAGTAAATGAAAACGTGGGATTGAATTTTGGCATGAAAAGCAATTAATGGTAATTAGGTAGTAATTGGTGGTAATTAGATTGTAATTGGAAAGGGTAATTGGTTGTAATTGAAAATGGTAATTTGTTGTAATTTGTGGTAATTGGACAGGGTAATTGGTTGTGATTGGATTGAAGTGTTCAACAAGCAATATGTCAGGCACAACAAATTTCAACCTGATTACAGCGAAGCTAAATTACAACTTAATTACAGCGCAGCGAATTACAACCCAATTACAGCGCAGCGAATTACAACCCAATTACAGCGCAGCGAATTACAACCCAATTACAGCGCAGCGAATTACAACTTAATTACAGCGCAGCTAAATTACAGCAAAGCGAATTATACACAAAGTGCAAAAACAAAGTCCATGGCAGAACACAATATCCTTGGTAAAAAAGGGGAAGACCTGGCGGCTGGCTTTCTTTTGAAACACGGTTACGATATCCTTGAAAGGAATTGGCGTACGGGAAGGGACGAAATAGATATTATTGCCCGGAAAGACAACCTGCTCATCATTGTTGAGGTCAAAACCCGCAGTACCGATTATTTTGGCGAACCCGAGGAAGCCGTGACCAAAAAGAAGCAAATGTTCCTGGTGAGGGCAACCGATAAATATGTGAACGAAAAAGAAATAGATGATTTGATACGGTATGATATTATTTCCATTATCCTGAAACCGGGCTCACATACCATTAATCACATTGAGGATGCTTTTTATCCAACGGTTTATGAATGAAAAACCAATAATGGAATATTTGTATGGAAAAGCATTTTTGCGGTTATGCCCGGATCGAACAGTTTCTCGAACAAACCCCGCTTATGGGTGGTAAGGGCCAATAAATCAATGTCATTCCTATCAATATATTCATCGATTCCTTCAAAAATATCGTCCATTGCAATAATTTCAGATGCTATTTTATATTTCAGTAAATCCCCTGTGAATTGTTTTTTCAGCCTGTCCATTTTTACTTTGTCCAAAGCATAATTATCAGGAGAAGAAATATGTACGCAATAAACCTTCATCCCAAAAGGCCTTACGAAACCGATTAACTTGCGGATGGATATGATGTCGGAATCATCAAAATCAGAGGCATATAAAACATTCCTGTTAAAATTGAACCCCATAAAAACAGCTTTTTGTGGAATTGACAAAACCGGGATTTTGGCTTTCTCGATGATTTTTTTTGTAACACTTCCGATTACGCCGCGGTTTTTGGTCCCTTTGCCACGTGTGCCCATTATGATAATGCCGGGATCGTAGGATTTGCAAATTCCCAGGACAATATTTTCAGGACTGCCCCTTTCGATACCGTAGCTTATTTTTACCCTTCCTTCTTTTTCCCTTTTGAGGTGGTTTTTCAATTTGCCTACAAGGTCCCTCATTTGCAATCTGGCCTCATCTTCCAGGTTTTTCGATATTTGATCGATTTCCATTAAAGGTGAAAATGGCTCGCCATAAGGGTCGGGACTGATTAATGGATCAAAATACGCATAAACAAGTTTTATTTCCGCATGGAGTTTTTGGGCTATTTTAAGGGCATAATTGCAAGCATTGATCGAGTAGTTTGAAAAATCGACAGGGACCAGGATCCGCCTGACATTTTTTATTTTTTCAATAGTTGCTTTTTTCCCTGCACCGAATTCTTCCCTTGCATCTTCAATGATTTTCAATGCTGCAGGGCCATCTGTTTTGTTGATTTTCAAATTTACCCCTGCGGCAATATCCGGTTGCACCAGGTTAATGTGCGACAGAAAGCACTCAATACCTTCAGCTTCAAGCCTGCCCCGGACAAGTTGGGCCCTTGAATAGGGGAATGTGGCTATGGTGATTATTTGGTCTTCCATGTTGATTGTCTTTAATGGTTTTTTTTGACCAGCTAAAGGTACGAAATTATAGGGGCGATGTCAATAGGGAATCATATTCCGGGATATCTTCAAGAAAGTGGTAGGAACCGTTTTCATAATCGAGGTAGCAACAATAATGTTTAAGGCCATTGGTGACAATAAGATAATTTACTTTTAGAGCCATGTTGTAACGGGCAATCTGATCAAAAACCTCCTGGTCTATTTTTACTTTTGCCGCTTTGCATTCCACAATCATCAATGGTTTGCCGGTATTTTGAAAAACCAAAACATCTGTTCTCTTTTTAACTTTGAACAACTTAAGTTCGGTTTCAACTGATATTAAGCTTGCAGGGTAGCCTTTTTCTTTAACAAGAAAGGAAATAAAGTTTTGCCGGACCCATTCCTCAGGGGTCAATGCCACATACTTTTTTCTGATTTTATCAAATACTTCTTTCTTCACACCCAAGGCCCGTACAGCAAGTTGATATTCAGGAAGGTTTAACTTTTGCATTACTTGGTTGTTCGTTTTAGAAACCAAAATTATGCTTTTTTTTTGAACACTTGTTTATCAAAATATTAATTCCTACTTTTGCACCCCCAATTTTTTAACCCGATAGATATTGGGAATAATTAAAAAATAGATTAAAATTGAAATACTTAAAAGAATTATTGATCCCGTTTAAGGGATTAAACCTGGGTGTTCATCAATACAATTGGGAAATTGACAAAAGGTTCTTTGAGGAAGTTGAAAATTCTGAAGTTCATGATGCTAAATTGAGCGTCGATCTGGTATTTGAAAAACAGGAAAGGATGTTTGTCCTCCAGTTTGCCATCAACGGCCATGTTGTGGTGGATTGTGACAGGTGCCTTGATGACCTGGAGTATCCGGTCAAGATAGAACAAACTGTTTTTGTGAAGTTTGGCGAAGAAGACCTGGACGAAACGGAGGAGATCATTGTTATCCCCGAAACAGATTATCAGTTCGACGTAAGCTCAAACATTTATGAATTTGTTGTACTTTCACTTCCAATGCGGAAAGTTCATGGCGAGGATGAAAACGGGGGGAGTTTATGCAATATTGAAATGCTTGACAAAGTGAACGAATATGCGCGAAAGCAAAAAGCCGACCCCAGGTGGGATAAATTGAAAAATTTGAAATTAGATAAATAATTAAAGATAACAACTACTTAAAATAGATTAAAATGGCTCATCCGAAAAGAAAAATTTCCAAGCAAAGAAGAGACAAAAGGCGGACCCATTACAAAGCAGAGGCCCCGACACTTGGCACATGCCAAACCACCGGTGAGGTACATAAGTACCACAGGGGATATTTTGTCGATGGTGATTTATATTATAAGGGAAAACTGGTTTATTCAAAAGCTGAAGTTGAATAAAAAAATATTATAAACTTTAAATTCTGTTTATGAGGATAGGACTCGATGTAATGGGGGGTGATTATGCACCTGATGTAACAATACAGGGAGCAATCCAAGCATTGGATGAGCTATCTAAACACGACAGGATTTTTTTGTTTGGCCAGCGAGAGGTCATCCATAAAAAGCTTAAGGAATACGATTCTGACCCTGCCCTTTTCAGTATCGTCCATTCACCGGATATAATCGGGATGGGCGAACGACCCATCAAAGCATATACCCGTAAGCCCGAATCAAGTATCGGAAAGGGGTTCAGTTATTTGCAACACCGTGAAATCGATTCATTTGCGAGTGCCGGTAATTCAGGTGCCACAATGGTGGGTGCTATATACTCTGTTGCGACCATCAAAGGGGTGTTCCGCCCCAGTACCCTTACGATTATCCCCCGTGAATCAGGTGGTATGAACGTTATACTTGATGTGGGGACCAACCCTGACATCAAACCGGATGTGATGTATCAGTTTGCCATTCTCGGTTCTATTTATTCAAAACATGTTTTGAAAACCAAAAACCCCAAGGTCGGCCTCCTGAACATTGGCGAGGAAGAAGAAAAAGGGAACTTGCTTTGCCAGTCGGCCTTCAGGTTGATGAAAGGCTCCAAGGACTTCAATTTTTTTGGTAATGTGGAGGGCCGTGATCTTTTCAAAGACAAAGCGGATGTTATTGTTTGCGATGGTTTCACGGGCAATATTGTCCTCAAACAAATGGAGGCCATGTACCGCTTAATGGTGAAACGCAACCTGGTTGACGAGTATATCGACAGGTTCAATTATGAGAATTATGGAGGGAGCCCCATCCTTGGCGTAAATTCCACGGTAGTTATCGGTCATGGGATTTCAAGTGCAAAAGCCATCAAAAACATGATCCTTTCTTCAAAGGCCATTTATGAAGCCAGGTTGACCCAAAAAATAAAGCGGGCAATGTCCAAGTACATCCAGAGTAAATAATTGGGCTCTTAAAAAGCCATTAATGACAATATGTTAACGATGTTTCGGAAAAAGGCACTTCGATTGGTAACTAAACAAGTTAAGAAGTTATGCGTTGGGCGTTAAAAAAATCTGCCGAAAATTGATTTTCCTGTTGTTAACAGTAATTGCATAACCATTGTTACGGGCCATGTAATCAAGGGTGAAATTTCAAAAACAAGTAAATAGGTTGTTTAGCTTCAACTGCTTAGCAAATAACGGTTGCAAAAGTCGATGTGTATCGGTTTAAATATTATTTTTGTGCGCTTAATTATTTAATTTTGTTTTTATGAAAAAGCTAAGAGCTTCTATAACAGGTGTTCATGCCTTTGCCCCCGAATATATTCTTACCAACAAAGAATTGGAAACGATGATCGACACTACCGATGAGTGGATCACAACGCGTACGGGCATCAAAGAAAGGCATATACAAAAAGGTGAAGGGCTTGCTACATCTGATATGGCCGTGGAAGCCGTAAACGGGTTATTGAAAAAAACAAATACCAGCCCCGATGATATTGAGCTGGTTATCTGTGCAACCGTGACCCCTGATATGGTTTATCCGGCAACGGCAAATATCGTGAGCGATAAGGTGGGGATGAAAAATGCTTTTAGCTTTGATTTGAACGCCGCCTGCTCGGGCTTTATTTATGCACTCGTTACAGCGTCAAAATACATTGAATCGGGAAGCTACAAAAAAGTGATCGTAATTGGTGGCGATAAAATGTCATCCATTGTTGATTATACCGATAGGACTACGTGCATAATTTTTGGGGATGCGGCCGGTGCCGTCATGCTCGAACCTTCGGAAGACGGGAACGGTATCCAGGATTCTATTTTGAAAGTTGATGGTTCGGGAAGGGTTCACTTGCATCAAAAGGCCGGTGGTTCATTAAGGCCGGCAACACAGGAAACCGTTGCCAACCGTGAGCATTATGTTTATCAGGAGGGCCAGCCGGTTTTCAAATTTGCCGTTACAAATATGGCCGATGTCTCGGCTGAGATAATGGAAAAGAACAAGCTGAAAGCAGGAGATATTTCCTGGCTGGTACCTCATCAGGCCAATCTGAGGATTATTGATGCCACCGCAAGAAGGATGGGCCTTGAAAAAGAAAAAGTGATGATAAACATCCAAAAGTATGGCAATACCACCAACGGTACCATACCGATGTGCCTTTACGAATGGGAAGATAAGTTGAAGAAAGGGGACAATATTGTCCTTGCTGCTTTTGGTGGCGGGTTTACCTGGGGCTCTGTTTATATTAAGTGGGCCTACGATGGGGATAAATAAAGCAGGTCATCCTGGGCCTGTCGGTCATCCTGGGCCTGTCGGTCATCCTGGGCCTGTCGGTCATCCTGGGCCTGCCGGTCATCCTGGGCCTGTCGGTCATCCTGGGCCTGTCGGTCATCCTGAGCCTGTCGAAGGAGACCGGTTTAAACTTAAATACATTTACACACCCTTCGACGAGCTCAGAGTGATCCCAATGAATGGATTAAGAAATATTTTCAGGCTTCTCATTAAATAAATCCAACACTTTCCTGACATCATCAAGGGAATTGCACTCCATCAGTTTTGCACGGATTTGCGCAGCCCCGTAAAACCCGTTCGTATATATTTTAAAGAAGCGTTTCAGGATGGCAAAATTCTTTCCTTCTCCCCAGGTTTCAACATAAAGTGATGCGTGTTTCCATAAAATCGAAAGTCGCTCCTCTGGAGTTCTTTCAATTTGTCCCGCATTGAAAAACCAGGGATTGTGGAAAATCCCCCGCCCGATCATTATCCCTTCCACACCATGTTCTTTCGCTTTTTGGTACCCGTCTTCCAGGCTCATTACATCGCCATTGCCATGGATCTGGGTTTTTGATTTCAAATCATTTCTGAGTTTTACGGCCTTGGCCACTTCGTTCCAATCAGCTTTTCCTTCCGATTGTTGTTTTTGTATCCTTCCATGAATGGTAATTACGGCAGGTTTGGTTTCCAGTAAATGGCCGATCCATTCTTCGGTAACGACTTTACTAAGGCCTATCCTTGTTTTCACGCTCACCGGTATATTGGATGCCTCTTTGGTCGCCAGGATAATTTCTTTGGCAATTTCCGGTTGGCCGATGAGTGCCGAACAACCGCCCTGCTTTACGATTTTCTTGACCGGGCAACCCATATTGATATCAATCCCGTCAAAATCATATTCCTCACAAATGGCTTTTGTGGCCTTAAAAAACTTCTCGGGATCCTTTCCCCAAATCTGTGCAACTATTTTTACGTTTTTCTCCTTTAACAGCTTACGTTCCGAATCATTTACCAAAAGGCGGTGGCTTACTTTTGGCCTTCCCACTTCATGGCAAAATCCATCCGTTGACATAAACTCACTGAAAAGGACATTCAGCGAATCCGGGTTGGAAATGCCCAAAACAATTTCCCTGAACACCGTATCGGTCACATCCTCCATGGGTGCAAGGGTGAACACGGGTTTCTTGAGGTGCTTCCAGAAGTTATCTATCATTCGCAAATTATTTGACAAACTATAGCCCTATATTAGTGAATCGCAATTTCTTGTTTCAATTATTTCCCCCAAATGTAGTTCAAAGAATCCATTGTAATTATCTCTTTTTATCCTTGATACGATAACAGTTAATTCAGGTGCATTTTTTGACATCCCATTAATAAGACGCAATAAAAAAGGAGTTCGGTATTTTTGAAATCTTTTTTCCCAATACTCTTTTATCTCTCTGTATTCCACTTTTTTTGTGCCTTTTAAAATTTCATACAATGGTTCTCTCCTGATAGTCGTAGTTAACTTTTCCATAATTTAATTCATTAATTGAATTCAGTAATGAAATATTTCTAAAACCCGTTCAACTCCATGGTAACCGTAGGGATCAATAACAGCCAGCCCAACAGTATCAATGTAATAATAAACGGGAAAACCCATTTTACCCATTTGTCGTAAGGGATTTTGGCAAC
>JAJRTT010000193.1 GCA_024278155.1 Bacteroidota bacterium
ATGACCACGCTACTCCCTTTGACCATCGTCATGCTCTATCTATTGCTTAGTATCACCCATATCCCCGATTTGAAAATCGAGGAGTTTTCGGAAGATCAAAAGCAAATACTCTTCGGGGAATATACTGTGTTTGGAGATATATTCACGAGTGACAAATCAATCAAGAAAATACCCGACTGGTTGTTTTATATCAACTCCATCAACAGTTTTTTCATGTTCATTGGAATATACAGTGGGATATTCATTGCCTTTATTTATATCGTTTTCTTCGTGAAATGGACCACACAGGATATTATTTACCCCATAAGTGAACTGCTTGCCAATATGCGTGAAACGGGCCGTGGGGAACTGAACAGTTTTGGTATTGTGCGGACAAATTACGAACTGGGGGAGCTTACCGAAGGATATAACGACATGACCGAAAAACTGGGACGGTACATTGGTGACATTTCAAAAATGACAGAGGCCTATTCGCGGTTTGTCCCCAAACAATTCCTGGAGTACCTTGGGAAAGAAAAGTTCACCGACATTAAACTTGGCGATCAGGTACAAAAGGAAATGAGCGTAATGTTTACCGATATCCGCTCATTTACCGAAATGTCGGAAAAAATGACACCAAAGGAAAACTTCGATTTCATCAATCATTATTTGGGGTTTATGTCACCGGTCATTGGCAGCAACAACGGCTTTATCGATAAATATGTGGGCGATTCGATCATGGCACTTTTCAGCGAAAACCCGGAGGACGCCATCAATGCCGGGATTGAAATGCGCATAAAACTATCCCAGTTCAACCAGATGATGCTCCAATTGGGGAAACCTGGAATCAACAGTGGAATCGGTATCCATACGGGAAGCCTGATGCTGGGAGTTGTGGGTGGCGAAGGCCGCATGGACGGAACGGTCATTTCCGATGCCGTCAACCTGGCCTCAAGACTGGAAGGGCTCACAAAGATTTATGGGAGTTCCATAATCATCAGCCAGGATACGTTGATTAAAATAAACAAGCCTGAAAAATACAACTATCGCTTTCTCGACATCGTTAAGGTGAAAGGGAAACAGGAAGCGGTTTATATTTTCGAGGTACTTGATGGCGATCCCGATGATGTGAAACAATTGAAACTGGAAACAAAACAGGACTTTTCGGACGCAATAAAGTTTTACAAATCAAAGGATTTTGAAAAAGCGCTGAAACTTTTTACCCAAATTTACGAAACAAACAAACATGACAAGGCTGCATCCGTTTATATAGAAAGGTGCAACAAATTTATTAAACACGGAGTCCCTGAAGACTGGGACGGTATAGAAACGATAAAATGGAATTAAAAAAATTGGATTTTGAGGGAGTTGAAAAACTGGTCCTAAAAAAACTTAAAACCGAATTGCCCACTGGTTTGCACTATCATTCGATTGACCATACCCTGGATGTGAAGGAAGCTGCCGAAAGGCTTGCCAAAATGGAAAACATAAACGGGCACGACCTGGAATTACTTAAAACCGCTGCCCTCTTTCACGACCTCGGCTTCATCAAAACCTATGATGGCCATGAAAAGGTTTCTGCTGCCTATGCCCATGAAATACTTCCCGGCTTTGGTTACTCCCCCAAGGACATTAAATTGATAGAAGGGATGATACTTGCAACCGAAATCCCTCAATCCCCTGTAAGCCACCTTGAAGAAACCATGGCAGATGCCGACCTGGACTACATTGGCCGTGACGACCTTTTCCTTATAGGCCAAAGATTGCAATACGAATGGAAACTTTATGGAAAAATTTCCACTTTGAAGGAATGGCATGAAACCCAACTGGGGTTTTTGAAAGCGCATTCGTTTTTCACGGAATCTGCAAAAAAACTACGCGAAAGCAAAAAACAAGAGAACATTAGGGAAATAGAAAAACTACTGTGTATTGAAAAATAATTCCCCCTTTAAACCAATTGCACAATTTTTTTTCTACTTTTGTAAGTTATTAATGATACTGAAAACATTTTTTAAATAAATATCCTATGGAGGCAAAAATGAACAATATAATTTTAGTTCCGACTGATTTCTCAGAGGTTACTGAAAACGCAATGTACCAGGCAGTGGAAGCGGCCAAGCACCTGAAATATAAAGTTGTGTTACTTCATGTCATCGACAAAAACACAAAGGCCCAACTAAAGAAGGATTACGAAAGTGTGGAAACCATTGGTGTAAGGCTAAGTGCCATTGCAGATGAAGTTAAGTCTTCCCACAAAGCCGAGATGGAAACAATTGCAAAAGAAGGGGATATTTTCAAGACCATTGGCGAAGTGGCCAGGGATATCGGGGCCAATTTATTGTATCTTGGCACACACGGGAAAACAGGAATGCAAAAACTCACCGGCAGTTTTGCCATCAAAGTGGTCACTTCCTCCCCTGTGCCCGTTGTTGTTGTCCAGAAGAAACCTGTCAACAAGGGATACAAAAGAATAGTTATGCCCATTACAAGCGATGCCGGGCCATGGGAAAAAACAAGATGGGCCACTTTTATCGCCAAGAATTTTGGTGCTGAAATCGATATTTACCAATTGGATATTCCAGGCCTTGCCAACGCAATTGATATTATCACCAAACATTTTGACAAAGAAGGCGTGAAATATAAAGTCACAAAAGCCGATGGCAAGAACTTCTCAAAAAAAGTGATCGATTATGCTACGGCCTCTGTTGCCGATATGATTATGATCATGACCAATCCCGACAAGAGTTTCAGCACATTCCTGCTGGGAAGCTATGATGAGGAAATGATTTTCAACACACCTCAGATTCCGGTAATGTGTATCAACCCAAGGAAATACAATTGGGAAAAGATTTTCAAACTTTAACACCGAATTGCCCAACCGTTTTCCCTTTATCAGGAAATGGTTCATTGATACGTAAGCTGCCGGGAACTTCCGGCAGTTTTTTTTTGCTCATTATGAAAAAAACCACTTTAATAACGATATTCCTGTTTTGCTTGTTTGTCTTGACAAACCCTTTTCATGTACAAGGACAAACAGCTTTTGAAAAAGACAATATTATCGCTATAATGGAGAAAGTAA
>JAJRTT010000194.1 GCA_024278155.1 Bacteroidota bacterium
ATTCGGGGGACAAAAAATTATATGGTGATTGGGACGGGGACAAAATTGAAAACAATAATTGCAAAACCCATCCCGTAGGGGAAAAAAAGCCCAACGAACTGGGCATTTACGATATGAGCGGCAATGTGTGGGAGTGGTGCAATGATTGGTATGATAGCAAGTATTATAAAAACAGCCCGCGCAAAAACCCGAAAGGGCCTTCGTCGGGTTCGGGCCGTGTGCTTCGCGGCGGCGGTTGGCGCGGCAACGCCGGGCACTGCCGGGTGGCCAATCGCAACCTCAGCCGCGACCCCGGCGGCAGCGACAGCCGCCTTGGCTTCCGCCTGGTTCTTGTCCCATAAGGTTAGCGGAAGTTTGTTTGGCTTTTCCTTTGAGCTAAGAGAGGTTTGCCAAAGAAGGAGTGAGGGACGAACGACTGAAAAGGCAAACCGATAGAGATGATTGCCCCGCCTGTGGCGGGGTCGTTTTTTTTTCGCAAATAAAAAAGCCTTGCCAAAATGCCTTATGGATGTTATGGTTTTAGCTTGGCAATAGGCAAAGCTATTAAACTGTCTTTGCTATAATAGGGAACCTTTCCGGGTTTTTGACTGATGCCAACAACAAATCCACATCAATGCCCGGCCAATAACCAGAATCTGCCCGCTTGTTGGTGTTTTCACCAACAAGTATAAACCCCAAATGCCAAAACTTTGCACGGCAATAAAACGCTCCGTATGTGCGGGATTGTGCTTTCGTGGCAAAAGAAAAAAGTGCCACTAAATCACTAAAACCATCAGTCGCCAAAGGCTTGCCGATGGTACGACACGAAATTCACACTAAAAAATGATACCAATTAAATGAGTTTATATGTGGACTTGGGAAATTTGTCGTACACCCCTCTACTATGCAGAATTATTTTTGTTAAAATATTTTATAATTTAGCCGCAATTTTAAAAACGAAAAAGAACATGGACAAATCAAAGATCGTAAAAGGAGGTGAATTCCTCATTAAAGTAACGAAAGCCGAAGATATTTTCATCCCGGAAGAGTTGGACGAAGAACAAATGATGATAGCCCAGACCTGTTCGGATTTCCTGGAAACAGAAGTGTATCCAATTCTTGACAGGATCGATAGCCAGGAAAAAGGATTGATGAGGAGCTTGATCCAAAAATCAGGTGAACTTGGCTTACTTGGGATTTCGGTCCCTGAAGAGTATGAGGGTTTTGAACAAAGTTTTGTAACGTCCATGCTGGCAAGTGCGGCCATGGGCGCCGGTTATTCTTTTTCGGTGGCGTATTCAGCACATACGGGAATCGGCACCTTGCCCATTGTGTATTATGGAAACGATGAGCAAAAAGCGAAATACCTGCCGCAGCTTGCAACCGGTGAATGGGCAGCAGCCTATTGCCTCACCGAACCCAATGCCGGATCGGACGCAAACTCGGGTTCCACAAAAGCTGTTCTGTCAGAAGATGGAAAACATTACATTTTGAACGGACAGAAAATGTGGATCACAAATGGAGGTTTTGCCGATGTTTTTACCGTTTTCGCCAAGATCGATAACGACCGTGTCCTGAGCGCTTTTATCGTTGAAAGCAATTTGGAAGGAGTGGTTATAAACCCGGAAGAAAAAAAGATGGGCATCAAAGGCTCTTCCACTGTCCAGCTTTTCTTCAACGATGTGAAAGTCCCTGTCGAAAACCTTTTGGGCCGCCGAGGCCAAGGGTTCAGGATTGCACTGAACATCCTTCATATGGGGCGTATCAAACTTGGGGGGACTGTTCTTGGAGCTGCACAAAGGGCCATCACACAATCCGTGAACTATGCCAACGAAAGAAAACAGTTTGGCCAGGCAATCGGGAATTTTGGGGCCATAAAATATAAATTGGCCGAGCAGGTCATCAGGACATGGGTGACCGAATCAGCGGTTTTCAGGATCAGCAAGAACATTGATGAAATGATCGAAATGCTCCTTGAGGATGGGAAAGGGAAACAAGCAGCCACCATTGATGGCATTGCTGAATATTCCATCGAGGCGGCTGCCATGAAGGTATTTGGGTCCGAAGCCCTCAATTATGTGGTTGACGAAGCCGTTCAGATATTTGGCGGCATGGGATTTTCTGCCGAAACGGATGTTGACAGGGCTTACCGCGATTCACGGATTAACCGGATTTTTGAGGGGACCAACGAAATAAACCGTTTGCTGGTTTCCGACACAACCATTAAAAAAGCATTGAAAACCGGTTTTGATATGTCCCGTTATGCCAATTCAATTATCAAGAACCTGGACAATGAAGCTGATTCTGCGATTCCTGGGAACGATTATTTTGCTGAGAAGAAATACTATGTTGCCAACTTCAAAAAGGTGGCCATTTTACTGATGGGCACTTTATCGGAAAAGATGGACCGTAAATTTATTTCGGAACAGGAAATCCTTTCGAATATCTCAGATGTGATCATGATGGTGTACGGCACTGAGTCTGCCGAGCTCCGGGTTGAGAAACTCCAGGGGATGAAAGGCGAAGAAGCTGTTAAGTTGTACAAAGATATACTTGATGTTTACGTTTATGATTCGGCCTGCAACATTAACAAAGCGGCCAAGGATGCCATCAATTCCTTTGTGGAAGGTGAAGAGCAGAAAATCATGCTCGACCGTATCGATCATTTCACAAACGTAAAACCCGTTAACACAAAGAGGGCAAGGCGCAATATCGCAGAAAAGCTTCTGGAGGAAAACAAGTATTGCTTTTGATTGAACTTCATTCAAATCACAAGGGCGAAAAAAAAGAGGTTTTCATGCGAAAGTCTCTTTTTTTTGTGTGCAAGGAAAAGACAGTAAGCAAAGGATAAAAATAAATAAATCCCAAAGTTGGCCTTTGTACTCGTAAGGTTCAATCTTTTCAAGATTATCAGATAGTACCGCCAATCAATTGTTCAATTCCTGCAATATGGGAAATCCAATCTTGTATTTGTCATTGCTCTTTTATTCCAGCAACATGATTCCCATTATCAGTACAATTCCGCCCTTTTCTCTTTCAAACCTTCATCTGCAAGGTATTCCTCGAAGTCCATGTATTTATCGATCATACCTTTGGGGCCGATTTCGATAATACGGTTGCATACACTGCGGATAAATTCGTGGTCGTGCGAAGCCATCAATATTTGCCCGGGATAATTTTTCATATTGTTGTTGAAGGCCTGTATGGATTCCATGTCGAGATGGTTCGTTGGATGGTCGAGGATGAGGAAATTGGGATGCTCCAACATCATCCGTGAAATCATGCAGCGCATTTTCTCCCCTCCGGAAAGCACACTCGTTTTCTTTTGGATGTCTTCCCCCGAAAACAGCATTTTCCCTAAATATCCCCTTAGGAACATTTCGTCCGTATTATCAGAATACTGGGCAATCCAATCAATCAAAGTGAGGTTCTTCTTGAAATAGCCCGAATTGTCCATGGGCAGATAGGCATTGCTGATGGTAACGCCCCATTTGCAAGTCCCCCCTTTTGCTTCTTCCTCACCCTTGATAATCCTGAACAATGAGGTCATTGCCCTGCTATCTTTTGATAAGATGACAATTTTGTCGTTTTTGTTTACCGTGAAAGTGATTTTATTGAACAAAGCTTCACCATTGGTCTCGGCACTTAGGTTTTCAATGTCCAGGATATTGTTTCCGGCCTGGCGTTCAGGTTGAAAAATTATCCCCGGGTAACGCCTTGTGGAAGGTTCGATGTCATCCACTTTCAATTTCACCAACATTTTTTTACGGCTGGTTGTCTGTTTTGATTTGGCCACATTTGCACTAAAACGGGAAATAAATGCCAGGAGCTCTTTTCGTTTTTCCTCGGCCTTTTTGTTGGCCGCTGTTTTTTGCCTGAGGGCCAATTGGCTCGATTCGTACCAGAAAGAATAATTCCCCGAGAACATGCGTATCCTTCCAAAATCAATATCCACGATATCGGTGCACACATTATCAAGGAAGTGCCTGTCGTGGGAAACAACGATTACCGTGTTTTCAAATTTCGCAAGGTAGTTTTCCAACCACAAAACCGTTTCGAGGTCAAGATCGTTGGTGGGTTCGTCCAACAGTAAATTATCAGGGTTTCCGAATAAAGCCTGTGCCAATAAGACCCGGACTTTTTCCTTTCCGCCCAATTCCTTCATGGGCCTGTGGTGCAAGTCTTCCTTTACGCCGAGGCCGCTCAACAATTCGGCTGCATCGCTTTCGGCGGTCCATCCGCCCATGGCCGCAAAATCATCTTCCAGCTTTCCGGCCAGCATCCCATCGGCTTCCGAAAAATCGGGTTTTGCATAAATGGCGTCCTTTTTCTTTGCCAGTTCCCACATTTCTTTGTGGCCCATCAATACGGCATCCAACACTTTGAATTCATCAAATTTATAATGGTCCTGCTCCAATACCGAAAGCCTTTCCCCTGAACCAATCATAACACTTCCCCTGGTGGCATCCAATTCCCCTGCGATTATTTTCAGGATGGTTGATTTTCCGGCCCCATTGGCCCCAATCACACCATAGCAATTTCCGGCGGTAAACTTTAGGTTGACTTCAGAAAAAAGGGGCTTTTTCCCAAATTGGATGGCA
>JAJRTT010000195.1 GCA_024278155.1 Bacteroidota bacterium
AGTGGCGTAATGGTTTTGAATGTAGAGAAAGGTAGTTTGGCTGCCGGCAGCGGGCTACAAAAAGGTGATGTGATCGTTCATTGTGAAAAAGAAAAAGTAAAAAATACAATGGATTTAATGAGCGCTTATCAAGGTAATAACTGGAAAGGAAGCCTGAATATCAGGATCGTAAGGAACCAGCAGGAAGAAGATATACTGTTAAAAACAAAATGATTTGTTTAGTTAAGCACCTATTATCCCTCTCTGGAGAGGGTGAAGGGAGAGGTATAACATTCATATTCTTAACTAAACGACATTATAATCTGAACAATAATCAAGTTTAAACAAATGATTATTGAAATATAATACTTTAATACTTTCTAAAACTTAACCAATAATTAATATGCGATTTCTTATTTATTCCCTATTTCTCATCTTGTGTACCTGCATTGCAGTAAACGCCCAGTCATTCAGAAAAATCGATAAAAGTCCGTTGGATGTGGCCTACCTTCCGGATAATTTCGCACATGATCGCAAGGATGGGGAAAAAGCCATTATAAAAGTATATTACAGCCGTCCTCAAAAGAAAGATCGTAAAATATTCGGAGCGAAAGTGCCTTACGGAAAAGTATGGAGAACCGGTGCTAACGAAGCTGCCCAATTCAAAGCTTACCAGGATATAACCATAGGTGGAAAGAAACTGGAAGCCGGCACTTATTCATTATTCACGATCCCCGGAGAAAAAGAGTGGACCATTATTATCAATTCTGATCTTGACTATTGGGGGGCATACAGCTACCAGGAAAAAAATGATGTGTTGAGGGTAAAAGTGCAAGCGGGCTCCAATTCAAAAGTTGTGGAGGCATTTTCCATACAAATGGAAGATAAAGGAAGTAATTCCGCGGTTATGAGACTGGCATGGGACAAAACAATTGTTGAAATACCGGTTGATTATTAAACTAAAATAACCATTCGTCTAAGCGGGGTCTCTTGAAAAGGACCCCGATAATGACTGAATGAACCTGTTAGATAAAATTTTATTTATTTGGGGAAATAACGCCCTACGTTATACCTTCAATTCCCAACCTTCCCGCGGTACTCGATTTATCAAATCCTTTGCATATTCATAGGCATCCACTTCCACCCACTCCTTTTTATATCTCGGATTACCATTTGCATTATTCAGCTTTATAGTTTTAGCAATGCCAATTTTATCATCCGGATTGATGTTGGTAAATTTCATATTATCACCATCCCATTTCAAGACGCGTCTTAATCCGGCCAATCTTGATGCTACAGTTCCCATTACGACCACCTCGTTGAATGGACCGGCATATTCAAAATGCGATTTTGTTTTAATGCGCTTTACAGGACTTTCCTTGCACGCCCTTACCCAATCTTTTTCATGTCCTTCAATGCCTCCCACGACAAGTCGCTCTTCAATTTTTGGTTTATAGTCCACAAAATTTTCTTTTGGCAGAAATACAGGATTTTTCGCATAACAACCGGTTATTATTTTACCTTTTGTCCCAACAAACATAACACCGCCATCACCATCGCCCATGCGCTCACCGTCATCCAACCCGTCAGGACGATCAGGCATCAATCCACCATCATACCAGGTCAGCTTAACTTCCGGCATTTTCACTTTTTTGTACGATGCCCGTTTAGGAAAATAAAAGCTGATCTTCTCCGACTCAGGTGGAGAATCCATTGTCCATTTTGATGAACTAGCCTCTACAGCATCAGGATATTTAAGCCTTAATGACCGCATTGCAATATCCAGGATATGACATGCCATGTCTCCAAGAGCCCCAGTACCAAAATCCCATCTTCCCCTCCAGTTCCATGGATGATAAGCCGGGTGATATGGCCGCTCGGGTGCAGGTCCCAACCACAAGTCCCAGTTCATTGTCTCAGGTTGAGGATATTCATCTTCCGGGAAATTAAGGCATTGTGGCCATACGGGACGGTTTGTCCATGCGTGTACCTCGCGCACCTCACCAATATCATTGTTCCAGATGCTTTCGCAAACCAGGGCAGTTGCTTCGTTGGATGCCCCCTGGTTGCCCATTTGAGTGGCTACAGGATACTTTTTTGCTGCTTTGGTTAGCATCCTTGATTCGTAAACTGAATGAGTCAACGGTTTCTGGCAATAGACATGTTTACCAAGTTTCATTGCATGAAGTGTGATGTTGGCGTGGGTATGGTCTGGTGTAGCAACGATCACCGCATCGATCTGATCTCCAACCTCTTTAAACATTTTTCGGTAATCCTGATAAGCATAAGGCTCTAATTTGTCCGGAAATTCTTCTTTCCATTTTTCCAGGCGATTTTTCATAACAATCATATCAACATCACACAATGCAACAATATTTTCATCTGCGCATTTTCGCATGTTATTATATCCCATGTGCATTCCTATAAGGGCAATATTTAGCTTACCTTTTGGAAATTTCTTTTTCTCCATACATCCCGCAGCCAGATAGGCAGGAGCTGCTGCTACAGAGGCTAAGACGGCAGCAGATTTTACAAATTCTCTTCGTTGCATTTTTTTCATTATTTTCATATGTCAAAAAGG
>JAJRTT010000196.1 GCA_024278155.1 Bacteroidota bacterium
ACTTCTGTTTCACTGTTGCAGCCTGGGGCGTTGTTATGTATTTCAATTGTTCCGTTTGGGTTCATAAGGTAGTCACAGATGCTTTTTACATGGCAAGTGGACAGTAAGTTGTTATAATCTATTTCAATATTGGCTATGGATGCCGGGTCAATACTATCAAGTCCGTTCAAACTTAATAACGCGTTATTGTCATAAACCCACAGATCGCCCCCTATGGAAGTTAGGTTATCCAGTTCGGTCAAAATTGTTATTTCATTGTTTTTATAAAGATTGAAATCACCACCGATCGAGTTTAAGTTTTCAAGGCCTGTCAAGCTATTGAGTGCATCGTTTAACGCGATCCAAAAATCCCCTTCAATCGTAGTTAAATTATCAAGACCGGACAAATTGGTTATGGAGGCGTTGCCACCGCTATAACCAGAGCCAATTTCCAAAGTCCCCACTACCGTTGTAATGTTATCAAGGCCAGAGAGGGAAATAAGTGATCCGTTATTTTTGATTTTGATGTCGCCACCAGTATAATCCACATTTTGTAATTCAGCTATACTTGTTAAACTTTCATTATACCAGATGGTCATGTCCCCTCCAATAGATGTCAGGTTGTTAAGGCCGTCAAAATCAACAAGGCTATTGTTGTTGGTAACATAAAGCTCATCACCAATAGTTGTTAAATTGCCCAGGGCCGAAATATCAGTCAAGCTATTGTTAAGGTTAATCCGCAAATCCCCTCCAATGTTTGTGATATTATCAAGGCCCGCAAGGCTTTCAAGGGATTCGTTTCCCTGTGTGGTCAAACCAATCCATAGATTTCCCGGTACCGATGTTATGTTTTGGAGTTGTGAAATACTGGTCAGGGCATTGTTGTCATTAATAAAAACACCATCTCCAATAAAGTTCAAATTGCCGAGCCCGCTAAAACTGGTTAAATAAGGGTTTCCGGTAATATCGAAATTACCGTCAACAATAGAAAGGGATTCAAGTCCTGACAAGTCCTGGATATGGGTATCCATAATTACCAGTTGGCCGTCAACCGAGGTCAAGCCTTGCAAGCCCAATAAATCCGTCAATGCCGGATTTGGCCCGATGATGCACGAACCATTTATGGATGCTATGTTTTCAAGACCTGAAATATTTTCAAGGGCCATATTAAATCCGATATTCAACCCTGAATTAAGTGAATTCAGCCCTTCGAAATTTGTAAGGCTCTCCAGGTTATCGTTCCATTCGATTAAAATATTTTCTCCAATATATGTGAGCGAACCCAGGCCACTCAGTTCCAATAGTTCCTGGTTATAGCTTATTTCCAGTTTTCCACCGATCGATTCTAGGGAATCCAGTCCCGAAAGGTTGACCAAGGGGCCATTGCCACCAATAATCAAATCGCCTCCAATAGAAGTGAGGCCATTCAGGCCATTCAGGTTGAATATACTTGTTCCCCCACTTATCGTTACCGAGCCTTCAATTTGGTTGCAGCCCGGATAATTGACCTGGAAATTGTTGACTTCTGATTGTGTATTGAACGTAATCCCTTCGGGGAGGCATGGGATTATCCCCATACAGGCTTGTTCTACTTCTTCGGGGGTGTTGCAGCCGAGGGCGTTAGCAAATATTACAACCGAACTATTTGGACTTGCAAGATAATCGCAGATGCTTTGGACTTCGCATGTTGACAAAGAAGCATTGAATTCTATATACAAAGCAGTTATCAATTCAGGATTAATGGAATCAATACCTGACAGAGTTGTTAAGGCAGTATTGTCGTCAATCCTTAACCATATGGGGGTCGTTATGAATGTATCAAGTCCTGACAAACTTACCAGCGAATTATTGCTGATAACCTGGACGGTATTATTTACCATTACTGATTGTTCCAGTCCTGTCAGGTTATAGAGATTAGAATTATTAATAATAAACAGGCCAGATCCAATAGTTTCCAGATTAATTAATCCTGTCAAGCTATTCAAAGAATTATTATCAGATATCACAAGTTGCTCTCCTATTGTTTTCAGGTTATCAAGCCCTGTTAAATTTGTCATTTGATAGCTTACACTAATTGTACAATTCCCACCAATAGAAACAAGGTTATTAAGACCCGATAGATTATCCATCATATAATTGTGGACTATGAGGTTTCCCTCAATTGATTCAATTGGACTAAGCCCATTCAAATTGATGACATCAAAAGCAATTTCAACATCGCCCTCAATTTGAGTGCAACCAGGATAATCGTCCTGGAAACTATCTATCTGTTCTTGCGACCAAAACATAATGCCTTCGGGGAGGCAGCCTTGTGAAAAGCCTGTAAATGCAAAAGTGGAAAAAACGAAAATAATGAAGATTGATTTTTTCATGATAATAAGTTTGGGTTAAACAAAATATAATTTCCAAAAGGTACTTTTAGGGGTAGTATTTCTTTGGGTATGGCCATTCCTTTTTTCTTGCTTCAAATTTAGGAAAAATTTTGAAACTGGAAAAATTTTGTTTCGTCAATTGTAATATTATGTAGAGACGCACGGCCGTGCGTCTCTACATAATATTGGCCATGCGTCTCTACTACCCATTAACTGAACAACTCCCTAATATCCCTCTCGGTCAGTTTTTTCACGAGGCTTTCGTCGGTGCTGATAATATCTTTGGCGATCTTTTTCTTTTTGGCCTGGAGGTTCAGGATTTTTTCCTCCACCGTATCTTTACAGATCATGCGGTAGGCAAAAACATTGTTCTTTTGCCCGATGCGGTGCGTACGGTCGATGGCCTGGTTTTCGACTGCCGGGTTCCACCACGGGTCCACAATGTAAACATAGTCGGCGGCGGTAAGGTTAAGCCCAACCCCTCCGGCTTTCAGGCTGATAAGGAAAACACGGCATTCGGGATCTTCCTGGAAACGTTCCACACTTGCCTGTCGTTTCTTTTTTGTGCTTTGGCCATCCAGGTATTCAAAATCAATCTTGTCCCTGACCAGCTCTTCTTTTATCAGTTTCAGCATTCTCACGAATTGTGAAAACACCAGGATTTTATGGTTGGAGGTTTTTTCGTTGATGTGCCTTACGAGTTCTCCTATTTTGACCGACTGTGTCCCGTAATCCTCCTCATCGGAGAGTATGGCCGGCGAATCGCATATTTGCCTTAGTTTCATCAATCCTTCCAAAACGTAAATCTTTGATTTTCCGAGCCCTTCCTTTTCGATCCTCCCCAGCAACTGGTTCCGGTATTTATTTCGAAAGGCATCGTAAACCTGGCGTTGTTCACTGCCCATTTCGCAAAACAGTACGTTCTCGGTTTTTTCGGGAAGGTCTTTTGCAACCTGTTCCTTGGTCCGCCTCAATAAAAACGGTGCGACCATTTTGCTCAGTTCTTTTGAAACATCTTCGTTCCCTTCCTTATCAATGGCTTTTGAATAATCTTCCTTAAAAGAATCCCTGGAACCAAAAAATCCGGGGTTCACAAAATTCATCTGGGCGTAAAGGTCGAATGTGCTGTTTTCGATGGGCGTTCCGGTCAGTGTCAATTTGTTTTTGGCCTGCAGCAGGAAAGCCGCTTTGTAACGCAATGAGGCCGGGTTTTTTATGGCCTGCGATTCGTCAAGGATAATGTAATTGAATTTGTAATCCTTTAGGATTTCTATGTCTCGGACCAGAACGCCGTATGTGGTAAAAACAAGGTTGTAATCCTTGAAATATTTTATTTCCTTGAGGCGGTCGATACCGTAGTAAAAGTGATAGGTGAGCTTAGGGGCAAATTTCTTCAGTTCTATTTCCCAGTTGAACAGCAAGGTGGTCGGGACGATTATCAAGTTTGTCTTTTTGTTCTTTTTCACCTGCTTTTGAAGGAGAGTGAGCACCTGTAATGTTTTCCCCAATCCCATATCATCGGCCAGGATACCGCCCCAGCTTAGTTCGTTCAGCATATTGAGCCAGTTGAGGCCCTCTTTCTGGTAATCGCGGAGGGTGGCCGTTATTTCTTTGGGCTTCCTCACCGTGCTGATTTTTTCGATGTTCTTCAGCTTTTGCCTTTTTTCGGCCAGCTCCTTCATGATTTCCACATTGTCGATATCCTCGAAAAGCTCATCGATAATGGAAAATTTCAATTTTGAAATCTGGAGTTTATCGTCCTTGATTTCACCGGCCCTGAAATAGCGTTGGAATTTATGGAGCCATTCTTCGGGCAATATCCCAACGCTTCCGTCTTTTAACTGCACATATTTCTCCTGGCGCAAAACGGCCCTTTTCAGGCTTTTCAAATCCAGGCCCATATCGCCAAAGGCCACTTCCACTTCCACCTCGAACCAATCCTGCCCCGATTTTATCCCGCTGCTGATACTGGCCCTGTGCGGGTTGTATTTGAACGACTTTAGGTCTTTCAGCCCAA
>JAJRTT010000197.1 GCA_024278155.1 Bacteroidota bacterium
ATTAGTGGCAAAAGGGAAATGGCCGAACGTTTTTCCAATGGCGACAATAACGAGGTAAGGTTGCAGATAAGCAATCATTATGCGTTTAAGGTATGGATGGAAATAATCGACGAAGTGCCGCTAAGGTTCCAAAAGCGGGATTTTTCCATCCATAGAACAGTATTGCCCGGGAAAATGCTTAAAGAGGTTTATAAGCTCAGGCCCGTGGAGCGTGGTGAATATGGGTTTGGGAAAATCAATGTGTTTGCCCGGACCCGTATTGGCTTGGTTGAAAGGCGATACCAATTGGGCGATATTCAAAAGGTAGCTGTTTATCCATCATTTCACCAACTGAAAGACGGGAACTTCCTTTCTTTTGCCGAACTGCGCAACCGGCTTGGCCTGAAAAAAATCCGGCGCCTCGGTTACAACAAAGAGTTTGAGCAGATAAAAGACTATGTTGTGGGCGATGAAACCCGTAATATCAATTGGAAAGCAACGGCCCGCCGTAACAAGGTAATGGTGAACCAGTACCAGGACGAACGGGCGCAATATATCTATTCGGTGATCGACATGGGGCGGACCATGAAAATGCCCTTTTACGGGATGAGCCTCCTTGATTATGCCATCAACTCCACGCTGGCACTTACGCAGATCGTACTGAAAAATTACGATCGCATGGGGATGATAAGCTATTCGAACAAACTGAATTCAATTGTCCCATCGGGCAACCGCAACAACCAATTGCCGTTGATGCTCGAAACCCTCTACAACCAACAAACCGCTTTCGCTGAGTCATCGCTCGAACCGGTTTACACCTTTATCAAGAGAAGGGTGAACCACCGGAGCCTGTTTATTTTCTTTACCAACTTTGAGAGCATTTACAGCATGCAGCGCCAACTGAACTTTTTCCTCAACCTGAACAAAAACCATCTGGTGCTTATCGTGAGTTTTGAAAATACCGAAGTGGTGAAAATTGCCAATAAACCGGCAACCAACACCGAGGAAGTTTACATCAAGGCCATTGCCGAAAAATCCATCCTCGACAAACGCATCTTTATGAAGGAGCTCGCAAAGTACGGAATCCAAAGCCTTCTCACCGCCCCTGAAAACCTAACCGTCGATACCGTGAACAAATACCTTGAGATTAAAGCCCGGGGGCTGATTTAGAAATACAGATAAAGAAAAAGTCAAAGTTCAAGGTATAAAACCAAGAGTTCAAAGCAAAATGCAAAAAAACCAAATTTTAAAACTGTTTGGGTTTTTCGTTTGAACTCACTTGCAAGTTGACAGTTTTGTGCTTTGTGACAGCAAGTTTTTCATAATGCCACCGTTCCCTTTGTAAAACAAATCCAAATCCAAAATTGCAGGATATAAAAAGGCCAATTGTCAGGCATCAATGATAATGCTGATGAAATCTGTTCTGCAACTATCTGAATCCACCCATTGTCCTTATTAGTAATTCTGTGTTTTTGAATAAAAAAATGAACTTGGTATTAGTGAAATTTCAAAAAGCAATTATCATTACTCCCCTCTTGAGAGGGGTTGCGGGGTGTGTCAATTAGAAAGCCAATTGTTTTTTGAAATTTCACTATTATTTGATTATTGTAATGATTTATTAATAGACTTCAATATGAAAAAAATCAACACCCTTTCCATTATCGCCCTGAGTACTTTGGCAATTGCGGTTTTTATTGCAGGTAGCCAACAATTGAATCCCGATTTGCGTACAGCCCATGACAGGTTTCTTGCTCAGGAATATCAAAAAGCCATAAACCTTTATGATGTTGGTGATAAACCGGGGAACAAACCGGATCATCCGGAATTTGCCGCCCTTCAAAATTATTTTATGACCTTCGATCCGGACAAAAACAGGGTTCCTGTCGAAAGGTTGGCAGTAGCCAATAAATATACAATTCAATTGCAACAGCAAAGTAATTTGAAATCAACGAATTTGATTGAATGGGAGCAAACCGGTTCAAATATGGGCGGGCGCACAAGAGGGATTATGTGGGACCCCAATGACGCGAACGGCCATAAAGTCTGGGCGTGCAGCGTTACCGGCGGTTTGTGGCACAACAATGATATTTCCGACAATAATTCAAGTTGGGAAATAGTGGATGATTTCTGGCCTGGCCTTTCCACCTCCTGCATTGCCTATGATCCGAACAACACCCAGGTATTTTATGTGGGGACCGGCGAATACCAGACCGCACGGGTTATTTATCGTGAATCTTCCGGCGTGGGTCATGGAATTTGGAAAACCATTGATGGCGGCCAAAGCTGGGAAATCCTGGAATCAACCGAGGATTTCAAATATATTTCAGATGTAGTAGTGCGCAATGAGGATGGGAACAGTGTGGTTTATGCCGGGGTTGTTTCCGGGGTTTATCATGGGGTTGAACATGTGAGCGAACCTTCGGACGGGCTCTACCGCTCCACTGATGGTGGCCAAAATTGGGAACAGGTGATGCCTGGCACCGGAGAAGAAAACCTCCCTTATGCCCCAGCCGATCTGGAGGTTGGCCCCAACGGGAGGATATTTGTCGGTACCATGAAAAACCTTGATGGTGATGGTGGAGCAACAATTCTTTGGTCGGATGAGGGAACTGCCGGTTCCTGGACTGTTTACGATTATTATGAAACAATCATTCCCAATGATCCTGAATTTCCTGTTCCCGGTAGGGTTGTCCTGGCTGCTGCCCCTTCGGATGAAAACATTGTTTATGCAGTTGTAGGGGCCGGCTGGACGAATAGCTCCAATTTTAATTATGCCCGTGGCCGTTATGTAATTAAGTCAACAGATGGTGGAGAAACCTGGACTGAGAAGAGCCTTCCTGGTGGCGATCCGGGTTGGGCTTCCCTTTCATGGCATGCGTTTGC
>JAJRTT010000198.1 GCA_024278155.1 Bacteroidota bacterium
TCAATCGGATCATAGCCTTTTTGTATGGCCCTTTTCACAATGTTGTTCATGTGGCCTGCCATCAAATCATTGGGATGCCGGTCATCTGAGCACAGCATAATATCATCGGAATGCTTCTCCATTAAAGGGATCAATGTTTCAAAATTTTTTGCTGCGCTCCCCTCGCGTATTTGCACCTTCATCCCATAGCTGATTTTATCAAGGGCCTCTTCCATCGAAAAACACTCATGATCGGTACTGATGCCCGCTTCAATATACTTCTTGGCATCTTCGCCCAAAACCCCGGGCGCATGTCCATCAACAGGTTTCCCGTTTTTCTTTGCCACGGCCAGTTTTGCCATCACCTCCTTATCCTGGAACAAAACGCCCGGGAAATTCATCATTTCCGACATATATTTGATTTCGTCCATTACCAACAACTCTTCCATATCCCCTACACCAAGGCTTGACCCGGAAGTTTCAAAAACAGTGGCAGGGACGCAGGACGGTGCCCCAAAAAAAAACTTGAAAGGTACTTTCTTGCCATTTTCAATCATAAACTTGACACCATCTATCCCCAGCACATTTCCAATTTCATGGGGATCGGAAACCGTGGCCACAGTCCCATGGATTACGGCAAGACGGGCAAACTCCGATGGTATCAACATGGAACTCTCTACATGGATATGTGCATCGATCAGTCCCGGGACAATATACTGGTCAGTTTCGGCCTTACCCTCGGTAATGGAAGTGATTTTATTTCCCGTAACCCCTATTCGGCCTTCGTAAATCCTTTTGTTTACGACATCCACGATTTTTCCTGAATAATATTTTGTTGAACCCATATTTGTTGTTTTTTGTGGTAACCCGTTCCTTGTCCATAGCTGGCTACCCTATTATTCTGCAAATATACTTTTTTCTTACGGTACGCAAAAGGTTTACATTGTCCATAACCGAACAATAAATGTATTCAACTGAACACCCTTTTCTTTCATAAAATTGACCTACTTTTGTGAGCGATTAACTATCAATAATTTAAGAAGGTGGCATATTTTTAGTTAGGGAGATGTAATTAATTCAAATTCAAATTACAATGATCATTACACACAGTTTATTAAAAGAGGAAATAGCAATATCGTACAAAAAAGCCCAAACGATTTTTCTATTGTTGTCATTTGTTTTTCTAACGGCCATGACTGCAAATTCGCAGGAAACTAAACTATGGACATTGGAAGAGTGCATCAATTATGCCCTGGAAAACAACCTGAACGTACAAAAACAGGTATTGTCCATCGACAATCAGAATGAAATCTTAAAACAAAGCCAGCTTCAAATCCTGCCAAACCTGAATGGGTTTGTTTCCCACGGGTACAACTGGGGCCAGCGTATCGACCCTTTTACAAATCGATTTGCAACCGACAGGGTGAGGTCGAATAATCTTTTTCTTTCAGCTGACCTGAACCTGTTTTCAGGCTTGCAACAACTTAACAGGATCAAGAAAAACAAACTGGAACTGATGGCCGCTCAATACGATGTCGATTCGTACAAGGATGAAGTTTCCATTAACGTGGCCACTGCCTATTTGCAAATGCTGTTCTATTTGGAAAGTGTGGGAATTGCAGAAAACCAACTTGGCATAACAGACTTACAGGTAAGCCGGACGAAAAAACTTGTGGAGGCCGGAACCCTTGCCAAAGGCGATCTGTTGACCATCGAAGCGCAACAGGCCTCTGAAGAGCTTACGCTCATAAATGCCGAAAACAACTTGGAACTGGCCAGGCTTACCCTTAGCCAACTACTTGAACTCCCTACACCGGAAGGATTTGAAATAGAAGAACCCGAGCTGGGTCTCATTGAAAGCCCCGAAACACTTCTGACCCCCGAAAAAATATACAAAACTGCCCTTGACCTTCGCCCGGAAATCAAAAGTGCATCGGTAAAAGTGGAAAGCTCCGAACGCGATTTAAGTATTGCCCGGGGTTCTTTGTACCCCAGTCTTTCACTAAGTGGTTCCTGGGGCTCTGGTTATTCAGGTGCCAATAAAATCGGGAAAGACCCATTTACAACAAGTGTCCCATTTGGTTACACAGCAAGCAATGAAACAGTTTATTTTGACCAGACAGGTTATCAATCCTTTTCGGCCAAACCTTTCAGCGAGCAATTGAACGACAACATGAACGAATCCATTGGGCTGAACCTGAACATTCCGATTTTCAATGGCTGGAGAAACCGCTCCTCCATAGCCCAGGCAAAAATTGGGATTGCAAATGCAAACCTCGACCTTCAATTAAAGAAGAACAATTTGTACAAAACCATACAACAAGCCTATAACGATGCCTCTTCGGCTTTGAACAAACATAAAGCATCCATAAAAAAAGTGGAAGCCACGAGCGAGGCTTTCAAGTATTCGGAACAAAAGTTCAATGTCGGAATGATCAATTCCGTGGATTACAACAATGCCAAAAAGGAAAACAACAATGCCCTTGCGGAATTGGTGCAGTCAAAATATGATTTTGTGTTCAGGATGACAGTTATTGATTTTTATCTTGGAAAACCACTAACACTAACCAGGTAGAAATTTACATATAGGGAAAATGATTTGATATTTTCGCAGGATTATATTTCCGGGGGAATACCTTGAAAACAATTTTGTGGGATTATTAATTAACCAATAAATACCATGGGTAAAACAAAAACAAAAAAAAGACTGGTTATTTGGAGCGGGATTATTATAGTCCTGGTCTTGATAATCCTTGCCGTAACCAAAAAGCAATCGGGATCGGCCACCAAAGTTACCATCGAAAAAGCCGAAAAAAGGACGATTATCGAAACTGTTGCCGCCAATGGCAAGATACAACCGGAAGTGGAAGTGAAAATCAGTCCTTTTATTTCAGGGGAAGTGGTCGAACTTTATGTAAAGGAAGGCGATGAAGTTTCCAGCGGGGACCTTTTGGCAAAAATCGACCCTGAAATATACAAATCGGCCTATGCCCGTTCCGAGGCCACTTTGCAAATGCAACGGGCCAATCTTGCCAATGCGAAAGCCCGATTGGCACAAACACAGGCTCAGTTTTCCAAGGCCGGACAAGATTTTAAACGGAACAAAAAACTTTATGATGAAAATGTGATTTCTGATGCCGATTTCGATGCAGCAACCTCAGCCTATGAAGTGGCGAAAGAGGAAGTGGCCGCTGCAAAGGAAAACGTAAAATCGGCGGAATACTCCATCAGCAGTGCCCAGGCATCATTGAAAGAAGCCAATGACAACCTCACCCGAACGGCTATTTATGCACCCACCGATGGAACGGTTTCGGCTTTGAGCGTCGAAAAAGGGGAACGGGTCACAGGGGCCTCCCAGTTTTCATCGGGAACAGAAATCATGCGTGTTGCCAATCTTGAGAGGATGGTGGTGAAGGTTGAAGTGAACGAAAACGACATCGTGAGGGTAAGCCTGAACGACACCTGCCTGATTGAGGTGGATGCCTACCTGAACCGGAAATTCAAAGGCCTTGTCACGGAAATAGCAACTTCTGCAAATGTGCAGGGCGTAAGCGCCGATCAGGTCACTAATTTTGAAGTGAAGATACTTATCCTACAAGATTCATATCAGGATTTGGTCAAAGCCGACAATTTCATCAAATCCCCTTTCCGTCCGGGAATGTCTGCCACAGTTGACATTCAGACCGAAACGGCCAGCAATGTGCTCACCGTTCCCATCCAGGCAGTAACCACCCGTGCAGATACCTCTGCAAGGAAAAACAGGAAAAACGTGAAGGGCGAAGAAACGGATGAAGAAAAAATGGCCCGGGAAGACAAGGATAAAAAAGAAGAGGAAATGAAGGAATATGTTTTTGTTTATGAAGAAGGCACAGCAAAAATAATAGCTGTTAAAACCGGGGTTCAGGACAATATGCACATCCAGATACTGGAAGGGATAGAGGAAGGACAGGAAGTAATTACCGGGCCTTACCGGGCAGTTTCAAAAAAACTGAAAAACAACGACAAGGTGGAAAAGGTAGATAAAAAGGATTTGTTCAAGAAGGAAAAGTAATTAGGCCAATTCAACCTGGAATTCAAATTATCATATATGATTTATGGATCAGGCTGAAAAAAACAAAA
>JAJRTT010000199.1 GCA_024278155.1 Bacteroidota bacterium
TATTGGAAGAAGCTTTCAGTCCGGGAAGCCCAAGGCACCGGGGCCGGAAAGACAATTACGGTTTTGGCTGGAGGATCAAGGATGGAATGGACAGCACGGTTTATCATTTTGGTTGGTGGAAAGGTTTCAGGACTTATTTCCTTCGTGATATGAAAAACGACAGGGCAATCATTGCCCTCACAAATACCCATAAGGGATTGTCTTCCCAGGTTTTTTGGGATATTTTGAAAGATGGGGACAGGCCCGAAGAATTATTGTCCATTTACCGCCAATTGAATTAATTCTTACTTTTGACGCAACGTAATATTGCGTAACAAAATCTTATCTAAAATAATAACCCATTAAAGTGTTTTAATATGAAGAGATTTACAAAACTATCAGGATTACTATTGGTCTTTAGCCTTGTTTTCCAAAACCTGAATGCCGGGACAGGGGCGAACGAAAAAATAAAATATGTTTCTCCCCAGCCCAATGCCAACTATGTCAACATTCAACATGAAATTGCCATCAGGCAAGGCGATGTTCTTGATGTTCCATCGGTGAACAAGGAATTGTTCGTGGTCACCGGAAGCTCAAGTGGAATCCATGAAGGCTCAGTTCGCTTATCGGCCGATATGAAAACCTTGATTTTTAAACCGAACTTTAGTTTTGATTACAACGAAACAATTAGCGTAGAGATAAAAGCCGGTTTGAAAACAGAAACAGGGATCAATATTGACCCGATAAAGTATTCGTTCACCACCTTAAAGGAAGACAATAAACAATTAAAGGAGAAATTTGTCCAATGGGAAAACGAAGGGTTTTATGGCATTTCCAATAATAAAAGTGAAATAACCGAGACTGGGAAAAGTTCCTTTGATATCACCGAAGGCCTTCCCGGTTATACCGTGGCCGTCAACAATAACCCAAGTCCGGGCTACATCTTCTTTACCCCGCACAACGCTTTCCACCCCATAAATCTACCCGCATATTCGGTTATAATGGATAATTACGGGACTCCCGTTTATTATAAAATGAATTCATCTCAATCGGTTGATTTTAAAATTCAGGAAACGGGGCAGATAAGCCAGTTTATTGCCACTTCTGCCGGAGGCCTCGGTATCAATTATGGTGTGCATTATATTTATGACAACCGGATGGATGTGGTTGATACTTTTCAAATGGGCAATGGTTATATGGCCGAAATGCACGATTTTCAATTGTTCAACGATGGCAGTTCGTTGTTGTTTACCTATGACCCGCAAATTGTTGACATGAGCCAGATAGTTGAAGGTGGGGATACGGCGGCAACCGTCATGGGTTTTGTGTTGCAGGAATTGGATACCGAAAAAAACGTTGTTTTTGAATGGAGCAGTTGGGGCAATATAGCGATTACCGAAGCAACACCCGATATTAACCTTACCGGGGTTTTTATAGATTATTGTCATGGAAATGCCCTTGAAAGGGACAATGACGGGAATATCCTTGTTTCTTTCAGGAACACGGACGAAATTATCAAAATTGACAGGGAGACCGGCGAAATCATGTGGAGGTGGAATGCTTTTAACGAAGACTTGAACGATTTTATATTTACCAATGATACCATAAAGTTTTCGCACCAGCACGATATCCGCCGCTTGGAGAATGGCCATGTCACTATTTTTGACAATGGCAATCTCCATTATGGGCCTTACAGCCGTGCTTGTGAATATGCACTCGATGAGGTAAACATGACTGCCGAATTGGTATGGGTTTATCCCGGGGATGCAGGGCCGGGCCATCATTTTGGTTTTGCCACCGGGAGTGCTCAGCGATTGTCAAATGGCAATACTATGATAGGGTGGGGATTGACAATATTCCCTGTTGTTCCCAATGCACTGATCATGGGTGAGGTTTCGTCCGAAGGGGAATCCCTGTTCGAGGTTTACGCCACCGACTCCATTTCCACGTACAGGGCCTTGAAATTTATGTGGGAAACCGACCTGTTTTCAGTTTCAAAAGATACCATTGACTGGGGCGAATTTTCGGGTTATACGCCCATGCCTTATATAGCCCAGGTCACAAACAATTCTGAAAACCCGATCACAATTGCCGAAGCTACCAACCGCACATCCGAGTTTTTTGTTTCGAGTGGTTTTCCCATTACCATCGAACCAGGGGCTACCGGTAACATAACCGTGAATTACTTCCCATCCTCGGGAGGGAATTATGAAGATGCCCTTACGATAATGAGCCAGAAAGGGGAAAATGAAATGATCGGGAAACAAATAATACTGAAAGGCTATATGGCCGATGAAACTGCCCCTGATGTGAGTTTTGACCCGGAAGACAATGCGGGGAATATTGATAGGGCACCGGAGTTGAAGCTTTCATTCGATGAAAAGATATTTAAAACCGGCGGGGAATTGATCGCGAACGATGATTTGCAGGACATCCTGTCCCTCGACCTATTGGGCGACCCCACGCCTTTTAAGGCCTGGATTACCTGGTACGATAACAGCCGCACCGAAATAAGCATCCAACCTTTGGATTCGCTCGAGGCAAATACGACATATTCCTGGGGCGTGAAACAAAACAGTATTGAAGACTGGGCCGGCAATGCAATAAGTGAGGACGTTACGGCAAGCTTTACCACCGAAAAGGAATTTGGGATAAACGATCTTGTTCAGGGTGAAAATTTGAAATTGTTCCCCAATCCAAATGATGGGGAAATCAACATTGAGTTTGAAATAGAAAGTGACCGGACAATTTGGGTGTATGATATCAATGGTGATTCCGTGAAGGAAATACCGCAAGTTTCAGGAAAATCGGTAAAAATCGACTTAACACATGAACCCAATGGTGTTTACTTTATCAAAATCCAGGACATGGTAAATGACATTGTCACGGAAGTGAAAACAATCAAGTATTAGATATTGCGATCCTTGCCATGAAAGCTAAGCCCTTCTTGGGTTTGGCTTTTTTGGTAAAATGGGTTTTTATCAATGAAGTTATTCTTTTATGAGTGCAAAATTAATTTATACATGAAAATCAGGTTTGGTACGATCGTATTCATTCACATGGCTTTTGCTTTGTTCATAAACCATGAAGTACAATCACAAAATACGGATATGGCTGGGTTCAAATATGTTTCCCCTGTTCCCGGCTCCAAATATATCATGCCGGGAAATAATATCGCCTTGCGCCATGGAGACCTGATCCTGCTTGAAAGCCTGAATGGTTTTTCGATGGAGGTCACAGGGACAAAAAGCGGAAGGATCAAGGGCGATATGGTTTTATCGGATGATGCAAGGACTGTGATCTTCAAGCCAAATACACCGTATGAATTTGGTGAACGTATAAAGGTTGTTGTTAATGGGAATTTGAAAACACGAACAGGGTTGAAACTGAAAGGGCTCGAGTTTAATTTTACGGTCACCCCTGTAATCCCTGAATTGCCCCGGGATTATTTTTTGCAGGAAGAACCGGGCCATTCCTCGAATCAACCTGTACATAGGCCCGATAGGATTAAAAGCATAAATGACAATAACCTTCCGGAGGATTTCCCTGAATTGACCGTGAACATTTCAAACAATCCCGTGGAAGGGGAATATTATTTTTCAACCCCGTTTGGATATTGGGGCTGGTTTCCCGATAACATCCCTTACCTGGTTATTTTTGATAATACGTGTGTCCCGGTCTATTATAAAAAGCTGAATTTCCCTGCCTATGATTTCAGGAAATTGGTTGATGGAACCTTGTCATATTATAACAATACCTGGCCAACACCCACTTTTGAGATAATGAACAGCTCATTTGAAACCATCGATAATTATACAATACAGGGCGGTTACCGAACAGATTTCCATGAATTTTTCAAGTTGGGAAATGGCCATGTGTTTATTACGGCATATGATCCTCAAATTGTGGGCATGGACACCGTTGTTGCCGGGGGCGACCCAAATGCGATTGTTTCCGGATGGATTATCCAGGAACTGGACATGAACAAAAACGTGGTTTTCCAATGGCGGAGCTGGGACCACTACCAATTGACCGATGCCGACGACCATGTTGACCTTACTGCTGCGATAATTGATGTTTTTCATGGAAATGCCATTGATGTTTATTCTGAAAGTGCATTGATACTGTCGCCAAGGAACAACAATGAAATCACAAAGATTGATTGGAACACCGGGGAAATTATCTGGCGACTTGGTGGGAAAAACAATATGTTCCAATTTGTAAATGACACCCTTCATTTTTCGAGAGCGCACGATTGCCGGATGTTGCCCAATGGGAACCTCTCTTTGTTCGACAATGGGACTTATCATCCCGAGCCCATTTTTTCGAGCGCATTGGAATATGAACTTGATGAAGAAAATTTAATTGCAAGCCTTGTAAGCCGGATACGGAGCAATCCTGATATCGAAGGGGTGATTATGGGCAATGTCCAGACCAAGGGAAATGGAAACCGCATTACCGGATGGGGGTCTGGGGTTCCAGCAATTACAGAGTTTGATGCGAATGGCGATGTTGCCATGGAAATTTATTTTTCGGGCATTAATTACAGGGCTTACCGGATGCCCTGGCAAACTGATTGCTTTTCCGTTGATAAAGATACCTTGGGTTTTGGGGATGTTTACTATCAATCTACGGCCACTAAAAACATTACCGTTACAAACAATGCCGGATATGATATAAAGATAACGAGTGTTTATAGTAAAAATGCGGCGTTTTCATCTACTGAGGAGTTCCCGGTTTTGGTTCCCGAAGGGGAATCGAAAACCCTCAAAATAAAATTTGACCCGGATACGTTGGGGATATATACCGATATGATAACCATGAACTCCGATATCAACGAGGACACCTTGGTACAGCGCATTGCACAACAGGTATTTGTTACAGGTGTGGCTTCCCAAAATCAGGGTATTGATGAAATGGCAGATATGAACGTAAAATTATTCCCCCAGCCAGTAAGCAATATCTTAACAATACATTTGAAAAGGGATGACTCGGAAATGGGCCTGGAATTATTTACTATTTCCGGCAAAATTGTGTATTCTGCAATATTCAGGAACACAGGGAGTTACCAATTGGATATGGGGGAGTTCAAAACAGGGCTGTATTTTATCCAACTCAAAGAAAAACAATCAGGGGAAACAGGATATTTTAAAGTCGTAAAAAAATAACTTACCATGGATGCGAACCCCAAAAGAGGATTTCTTGTATTTCTCCTGTGTTTTCTCTTTGTCCATGTTCTCGGACAACATCAGGAATATGGAAAGCTGGAATATATTTCCCCTGAACCCGGCTCGCGGTTTGTTATGCCCATGAACAATATTGCTTTGCGAAACGGGGAGAAACTTGATCCTGGCAGCCTGAACCAATCTTTATTGATGGTTGAAAACCCAAAAGGCCATAAGGTTGATGGAGAGCTTAAATTGTCGGATGATGAAAGAACATTGATATTTAGACCGAAAACCCCATATCCATTGGGCGAAACTATTCATGTCGAATTAATAAACGGTCTTAAAACCATCAAGGGCGATGAAATAGGACCTCTTCGGTTTTGTTTTACGGTTACTCCTGAAATTATTGAAAACCCACAAAACTATTTGAAAAACGATTTTATCTTTGACACGCCTCCAGCAAAAAACAAACAGGGATTAAACCAAAGCGAAACACGAATAAAGGACAATGACCTTCCCGAAGGTTTTCCGGGTTACGAGGTAAACCTGATTAGCCCATCAACAATGGATGAATATTATTTCATGACCTCATTTGACGATTGGGGCTGGTTTCCCGATACGGAGCCGTTTATCACCATCACGGATATTTATGGAACGCCCGTTTATTATAAAAAAACGGAAAGCTTTGCATATGATTTAAAAGTTCAACCAACCGGGTATTTGTCATATTATTCATACATCCCGGGCTTTTGCCACAAGGTTATGGATAGCTCATATCAAATCATTGATACGTATAAAATGGGAAATGGATATGGTTATACCGATTTCCATGAGTTTCAGCTTTTGGAAAACGGCCATGCTATTGTGATGACCTATGATGGCCAGCTTTATGCCATGGATACCGTTGTCCCGGGCGGGGATTCCAATGCGATTGTGATGGGCTTTGTTTTCCAGGAACTCGACATAAACAAAGAGGTGGTTTTCCAGTGGAGGAGCTGGGACCATTTCCTGATTACCGATGCACGCCCATTCGTTGATTTAACTGATTCGGTAATCGACTATGTCCATGGCAATGCAATTGAAATTGATTCGGATTCAACTTTGTTGATTTCAAGTAGAAATATGGAGGAGGTTACAAAGATTGACAGGAACACAGGTGATATTATCTGGAGGTTGGGAGGGGAGAACAACCAGTTTGATTTTGGGGAAGATACCCTGGGGTTTTCGGTCCAACATGATATAAGGAGGCTCCCCTCGGGGCATATTGGTTTATTCGACAATGGTTCAAAACACCCCGATCCCAAATTCTCAAGTGCCCTTGAATATGAACTGGACGAAGTAAACATGACGGTAAACCAGATTAGCCGCTTTAGGCACGACCCGGATGTTTTGGGATATGTGATGGGGAACGTGCAATGTAAGCCCGA
>JAJRTT010000200.1 GCA_024278155.1 Bacteroidota bacterium
CAGCTGGATTAGGGAATATTTTAAACGGGATATTTGCAGCTACTTCCTCTTCTCCATTGATACTTTCAACTTTAATCAATACCCATCGTTCGGGATCGATTTGGATGCTGTCGATATTTTTCCCAATGGGAACGGAAAAAAAGTTTTCGTTGGCCGTTTGAAAAAATCGGATTGTTGTATCGCTCCCATCCTCAAAAAAGAGCTTATAAGGAACATGCATTTCAAAAAAGGATGTAACATCGGGTGCGGATCCTTTTTGGACGGAAGAAACCTCAAACAGTCCATCTTCTTGTGTCCAATCAATATTGTAAATAGGGTAACCTTCGCCAAAATACCAGGTATCAAAAAAATCCGCAAAGTCCTTTCCGGTTGTTTCGTCCAACACGTTCATAAAATCAATTCCGGTTGCGGTTTTCCCGGCATATTGTTGCTGATAATCTTTGAAAACCTGAAAAAACAGATCATCGTCCTGCAATTCAAATCGAATCATATGAAGGAGCAAAGCCCCTTTTCTGTATGATAATCGGGTACTGAAAATCCGACCTTCATTGTTATAATAAATCTCCTCCGGTGGAACATAAACACTTCCATCGGGCTCTGATAAAGCAACCCCATGTGCTTGTGAAAGCCAGATAGGCGGGTAAATTGGGTTAGCAAGAAATTCATGTGCCAGGTAATCAGAATAGGTGGCAAAACCTTCGTTTATCCAGATATCGCTCCATGTGGCACAGGTGATATTATCACCAAACCACATATGTCCCAATTCATGGGCGACCAATCCAAAACCAAAACTTCCCAGGGTTGTCATCGTTTGATGCTCCATCCCCCCTCCATGCGGTACGAGGCAATGGCCATATTTCTCGTTGTGAAACGGATACAACGAAAATAAATTGGAAAACAGTTCAATAAAATCAGATGTTTTATCAATACCGGATTTATAATTTTCAAGGCATCCGGGTGAATCATAAATAAAATTTTGGATTAGAAGAGAATCCCCGCTTATACCTTCGGGATGTGCATAAATACTGTAATCCTGATATTCGGCAACAGCAAAAGAAATAAGGTAATAGTCGATCGGGTAATTCGATTTCCATTCAAAACGGTGCTTGTTGCCGAGAGGGACAATATCGGTCAAAACCCCCTGGGAACCTGTTAGATTGGAAGTGTCGGTGGTAATGAACACCAAAACCGAATCGGCTTTATCCGTTAATACCTGTTTAACAGGCCACCATTGCCTTGCGGAAAAGGGCTCGGACTGCGTGCGTGTAACATGTTTGTTCCAGGTAGAATCATAATCCGTGGTAACCCCGTTGGAAAAGAATTCCCCGATTTCAGGAATGCCGTGATAAAATATCTGTGCCGAAAAAAGATTGCCTTCTCCAATAGAAACATCCAAAGGGACAAAAACCTCATCGTTTTCCCGGAACCAGGAGCGGGAAATACTGTTAATGTGAATTGAATCAATGGGCATCCCATCAAGGAGCTCAAAAGCAAAGGTATCCAATTGGTTGACCACAACCTCTGCCGTTACCGTCACATTTCCCGAAATAAAAGTCGTATCGTTTTCCACGTTCAAATCAAGGAAATAAAACTTCACATCATAATCGTTCAGGAGCGGGGTTTGGACAATATCCTTTGAACCCTTAAACAAATTACTGAAATGTGTAGCCCGGTTGCATTTATATTCTTCTGCAATTGGGTTTACATTCTGCGAATTTGCCCAACTAAACAGGACAACAAACAATAGTGGGAATACTCGTTTTTTCATGACAAATAGATTTTTTTAACTAATAACTGCTCAATTATTTGCTTTGATAATCAGAAATCAACGTAAAAGGGTTCAATGTCCGATTTCCTAAGTATCTTTGCAAATCTAATAAAATAATGATTTGACCCGCCCCCCTGCCCCTCTCTTTGAAATAAGAGAGGGGTGGTAAAATGCAGAAGGTGATTGATTATTTTAGAAACTATTAAATTATTAGAAAAGGCTTGGAATAGTCTTGCAGCAGAAATAATAAGATTTGAACGGGAATAAACTATAAACGGCTGCCGCCCCTCTCCATCTCTGCCTTGGTAGAGATGAGGTCGGGGGGAGAGCCAGAACAAGAAAATGAACAAGAAGGGAATAATAAAGCTTGCAAGGGAATTGCGCAAAAACCAAACCCATGCCGAGAAGGTTTTTTGGCAAGTTGTCCGTAACCGTAATTTCGATGGGAAAAAATTCCTTAGGCAGCACCCATTGATTTATGAAAACAAAAACAACAATTTATCGTTCTATATTGCTGACTTCTATTGTGCAGAATGTCATCTTGTTATTGAGTTAGATGGTAAAATCCATGAAGAACAAAAAGAGTATGACGAACAACGGGATTTAATCATAAATGAAATGGGGATAAAGGTATTGAGGATAAGGAACGGGGAACTGAAAGATATTGAAGGGGTAAAGGTGAAAATCAGGAAACTGTTTTGACTCACCCCCTTGCCCCTCTCTTTAAAATATGAGAGGGGTGGTACAATGTAGAAAATGATTGGCCATGTTGGAAATAATAAGGTTTGGGTGAAAATAAACGATAAACGACTCAACCCCCTGCCCCTCTCTTTGAAATAAGAGAGGTGTGGTACAATGCGAAAGATGATTGGCCATGATGGAAACAATGGGGTCTGATAAATTTTAGGAAAAAACAACAAATTGACTGACAACTACCAAATATTAATCAAGAAGCTTGATACTTTTATCAGGAAGTACTATAAAAACCAACTTATTAAGGGTGGGATTTATTTTATTTCCATATTCATTTTGTTCTTTCTGGTATTCAATATTGCCGAATATCTTGGGCACTTTAGTGTTTCTGTCCGTACTGCATTGTTTTATGCTTATCTATTGCTTAACCTCCTGATTTTGTACCGGTTTATTATTGTTCCCGTTTTGAAGTTGTTCCAAATAGGGAAAGTGATTTCGCACGAACAAGCTGCATGGATAATTGGTAAGCATTTCCCAAATGTAAGCGACAGGCTGATAAATACCCTGCAATTAAAGCAACTTGCCGAAAGCAAGGTGAAGGTTAACCTTGAACTGATAAATGCCGGTATCGATCAGCGGATTGCCAATTTAAAACCTGTTGTATTTACAAAAGCAGTTGATTTTTCAAGCAATAAACGCTACCTTAAATATGCTGTCCCGCCTATTTTGCTTTTGTTGATTATCCTGTTTTCGGCTCCGCGTGTTATCACCGAACCTACAGATAGGCTGGTCCATCACAGTGATTTTTATGAAAAGGATTTCGGTTTTTCCTTAAGTGTTGTCAATGATAAGCTCGAAGGGGTACAACATGAAGATTTCAACCTTGAAGTGAAAGCTTCGGGGGATGAAATCCCTGAAAACGTCTATCTGGAAACCGGTAACAACAAGATTAAGTTGGTGCGTGAAAATGCAATCCGCTTCCATCACAACTTTATCAACCTTCAACAGGACATCAAATTCCGGATTGTTTCCGACAGGTACAAAACCGATTATTATGAACTAAAGGTATTGCCAAAACCGGTTGTCCTGGATTTTGAGGTTTCATTGGATTATCCAAAATATATTGGGAAGTCCAACGAAATATTGAGCAATATTGGCGATTTGATTGTCCCGGTCGGAACGAAGGTAACCTGGAAATTCTTTACGAAAAATACGGATGAAATAGCTTTTCGGTTCAACAATATCCCTGCGGTTATCGACAAGAACAATTCCAATACCTTTTCTTACGATAAGAAATTCTACAAAAACAGCAACTACAGCATAAATATTTCCAACTCCTTTCTTACAAATCAGGATTCCTTAAGTTATACCATAAACGTAATCCCGGATTTGTACCCAACTATTTTAATTGAGGAATACCGCGACTCGGTCAATAATAAAAACCTATACTTCAAAGGGATAATCAAGGATGATTATGGTTTTAAGAAATTGACGTTTAACTTTGTAAAGAAAAATCCGGAAGGGGGGAAGGAAAGGGTAAAAAGTAAAATACTCGATTTCGGCTTAAAAACGAACCCGCAACAATTCTTTCACTATTTCGATTTGGCTTCAGTTGACCTGAACCCCGGCGATGAAATCAAATATTACTTTGAAATTTGGGACAATGACGGCATTAACGGCAGCAAATCCTCTCGTTCGCAAATCATGTCGTACAAGCTCCCCACCCTTGACGAAATGAAGAAACAGACCGATCAAAGCAACAAAGACATCAAGGACGAAATGAAAGAAGCCCTGGACGATGTCAAGCAGTTAAAAAAGGAAATTGATGAAATCAACAAGAAGCTTATTGACAAAAAGGAGCTGAACTGGGAAGACAAACAACAAATAAAAAGTTTACTTGAAAAACAGCAAAACATCCAGAAAAAAGTCGAGAACATTAAAAAGGAGAATGAAAAAAAGCTACAGCAAGAACAGCAGTACAAAGAAATAAGCGAAGATTTGCTCGAAAAACAAAAGCAATTGGATGAATTGATGGAAAAGGTAATGGAGAACGATGAAATAAAAAAGTTGATGGAAGAGCTTCAGAAGTTGTTGGATGAAGTTGACAAAGACAAGGTGAACGAAATGCTGGAGAAGATGAAAATGTCGGAGAAGGAAATGGAACAAATGCTGGACAGGAACCTTGAATTGTTCAAAAAATTCGAGTTTGAGCAAAAGTTGGAAGATACCAAAAACAAGATGGAGGAGTTGGCCAAAAAGCAGGAGGAACTTTCCAAACAATCGGAACACAAGGAAAAAGAGAGTGAAGAATTAAAAAAGGATCAGGAAAAAATAAACGAAGAATTTGATAAATTGAGCGAAGAACTGGAAAAGCTGGACAGCCTCAACAAGGATATGGAAAACCCAGAAGAGTTCGATAAAATGGAGGAGGAGCAGGAAAGCGTTAAACAAGACCAAAAGGAAAGTACTGAATCCCTCGAAAAAAACCAACGAAAAAAAGCTTCCAAGTCACAAAAAAGCGCATCACAGAAAATGCAGGAAATGGCAGATGCAATGGCCCAAATGCAAGAAAGCTCGCAGCAGGAAGGAATGGCCGAGGATATTGACGCACTCAGGGAAATCCTTGAAAACCTCATTCAACTTTCATTTAACCAGGAAGACCTTTTAAAAGAGGTAAAAACGATCAACCTCAGCGATCCACGTTATAATGGCCTTATCCAACGGCAGAACAATATCAAGGATGACCTGAAAATGGTGGAGGATTCTTTGTTTGCCCTGAGTAAAAGACAGATGATGATAAAACCTTTTATCAATAAAGAAATTTCTATTATCAATGATAATATCGATCGTTCGATTACGTATATGAACGACAGGAGAACGGATATTGCTGCCGGAAAACAACAATATGCCATGACCTCCATGAACAACCTGGCACTCCTTTTATCGGAAACCCTCAACCAGATGATGCAGAGCATGATGAAATCATCAAGTTCGAGCAGTAAGGGCCAACCCAAAAACAGTTGCCCGAACCCGGGTTCGGGTAAACCCTCCATGTCATCCCTTCAGCAACAATTAAACAAACAAATCGAGCAAATGAAAAAGGGGATGGAGAAAGGGAAGAAGAAAGGGGGCAAGAAACCCGGTGAAAAAGAAGGAAAAGGGCAGGGTGGTTCACAGGGAATGAGCGAAAAGCTGGCACGTATGGCCGCACAACAGGAAGCCTTAAGAAACCAACTTGGGGAATATGCCGATGAACTGGAAAAGCAGGGGCAATATGGCAGCAGCAAGGAACTGAAGAAAGCCATGGAACAAATGGAGAAAACCGAAACAGACCTCGTAAACAAAATGCTTACAGGCGAAACCCTTAAACGCCAACAAGACATTTTAACACGGCTCCTTAAATCCGAAAAGGCTGAACTTGAAAGGGAAAAAGAAAAGAAAAGGGAGTCAACCGAAGCAAAAAACCAAAATTACCGTAACCCTGATGAATTTTTCCAGTATAAGAAATCAAAATCGAACGAAGTGGAATTATTAAGAACCATTCCGCCCAGTTTAAAACCATTTTACAAAAACAAAGTTAATGCGTATTTTTTTAACTTTGAAGAATTATTAGACAAATGATACAAGAACACAAAACACTGGAACTTAGCTCCATAATGGAGAACGTACATCAAGTTGAAGCCCTCATCGAAGAAGTTTGTGAGGACTTTAACCTGAACAATACGTATTTGGGCTGTATTACCGTGGCCGTTACCGAAGCATTCGAGAATGCCGTTAAGCATGGTAATAACAATGACCCATCGAAAAAAGTAATCGTAAACTTCCAAAAATCTTCCTCAGGATTAAGCTTTTCTGTAAAGGACGAGGGCAATGGTTTTGATTATCAGGCCGTTCCAAACCCTAAAAGCAAAGAAAAGGGCTTGCATTTTCCTGGAAGGGGGGTTTTCCTCATCCAATCACTTGCCGATGACGTAAATTATGTTGGCAATGGAAACGAACTGGAAATCGGATTTCGGATTTCAAGTATTAACTTTGAAACTGCCGTTGACAGGATCAAAAAATTGAAACAGTATTCCGAA
>JAJRTT010000201.1 GCA_024278155.1 Bacteroidota bacterium
TGGCATGAAAACAATCCCGTTGAAATATTATACCATGACCACTTATGACGAGTCTTTTAAAGGTATCCATGTTGTCTATGAAAAAGACAATGTGCAAAACACAATAGGGGAGGTGGTTTCAAAAAAAGGGAAGAAACAAATCCGGATTGCCGAAACTGAAAAATATGCCCATGTTACTTTTTTCTTTTCCGGTGGGCGCGAGAAGGAGTTTGATGGCGAAAAGAGATTGTTGGTCCCCTCGCCAAAGGTTGCCACTTATGATCTGCAACCGGAAATGAGTGCCTATAAAGTGAAGGATGCCATTGTGGAAGAATTGAAAAAACAGGAAACCGACCTCGTGGTCCTGAATTTTGCCAACGGGGATATGGTGGGGCATACCGGGATTTATGAAGCCATCGTAAAAGCCGTGAAGACCGTGGACGAATGTGTGAACGAAGTAGTGGAAACCGCAAAAGCCAATAATTACACGGCATTGATCATTGCCGACCATGGCAATGCCGACCATGCCGTGAACAAAGATGGTTCGCCCAATACCGCCCATTCCCTGAACCCCGTCCCCTGTATCCTGGTCTCGGATAAATACAAAGAAATAGAAAACGGGATACTGGCCGATGTTGCCCCAACGCTGCTTTCGATCATGAACATTGAAATCCCAAAGGAGATGACGGGGAGGGTATTGCTTAAATAGAAAAACGGAGTTAATTGTCAATTGCCCGGGTAATGTGATTTTGTCCGGGCTTTTTTTATTCCGGAGAAACCTTTCGCAAATAATAAACTATCCCCAACGGATAATCATCCAATCCCGGCGAATAATCATTTGCTGTCCGAAAAAGGCCAAGGCAATATTAATTTAGTGTCCACATAAATAAATGGGCACGGTGGACAAAATCATCATTATCGACAATAACGAAATCCAGGAAGAACTTGATAAGTTTATCAAGACAAACCAAAAACATATCCTGTTCAATTCGGACATGTATCAATTATCGCTGGAAAGAAACCTTGTCCTCAAAGGGATTATCGATAATTACGAAGAAAAGCACAAAATCAAGATACAAACGAAAAACAGGATTTGGTTTTTCAAAAGTGGTGAAATAATCCGCCTTGAGGCAAAGCAACGAAACACAACCCTTTATTTGACCAATAAAAACCGCTCGTTGATAAACGAAAGCATTGACCAGATCGAAAACCAACTAAAGGATTTCCCTTTCATAAGGATACACGATGACCATATTGTCAATGTGAATTTTATCTCAAAAATTACTGCCGGTTGGGACGAAAATATAGAACTGGTAAATGGTGAAACCGTCCCCGTTGAAAGCCAACGCAAACAATCCATTTTAAAAAGCCTTGAAAACCATAACAAATTATAAACTTAAAAATATCAACATCATGAAAAATCTTTACAAATCAATCAAAACACGCCTGGTAATTATTTTGTTATTGGGTGCTTTTTCAACAAATGCCGCGGTATTCCATTCCACAACTGCCGGCGGAAACTGGGACAATGCCGCAACATGGGACGAAGCCGCAATCCCGACTGCTGCCGATGATGTAATTATTACAGGGCCTGGAGCAGTTATTGTTTATAGCAATGGCTATCAATGCAATGACCTTACAGTGAATTCCGGGGCAACATTGAAGAACCGTGACAATGCACACCGCTCTGTAACAGCTTTGGGGAATGTGACCAATAACGGAACCATTACAAGTTCAAATTATCAATTTACTTTGTACGTGGGAGGTAATTTCTCAAATGCAGGCGTGGTTAGCAACCATCAGCTTAATTTTAACGGAAGTACTGTGCAGTACATTTCATGTGCCTCCGGTTTTCAGTTTTCGTGCAGCTCGATTTATCACTCCAACGTAAATTTCCCTCTTGAAGCACAAACCGACATCGAATGTACGGGCACCGGGTTTAATATGAACGGGGGCAACATGGTATTTACTTCGGGAAGTGCACTTACGTTTACCATGCACGGGGGAAGCCTTGACGATGGGACTTACGATTTTAACGATGGCACATTGTTCATGGATGGTGGCGCCGTGATTTATTCGCTTACAGATATTTATGATGTAACTTTGGATGGCACTGTAACCATCTACGAAAATGATGTAACTATGAATGGCAATATCATTGATAATGGAACATTGATCAACCGGACAAATGCAAATCTCACCCTGACAATTGATGGTGATTTTACGAACAACGGGATTTTGAATAAATCAAATTACGATTTCAATGTTTATATAAGTGGGGATATTGTAAACAATGGCACTTGGACACCTAAAAGGACTTACCTGAATGGCACAACCAAACAATACCTGACTTGCGGGGCAGGGTTTGAACTTGCGGGAGGCGAGTTTTATGATACGGATAACACAAATCCGGTGGAAGCTGCAAGTGATTTGGTCTTTGGGGCTACCGCTATTAATTTCAATGGAAGCGAACTTATACTACCGGCCGGAGGAACATCCCTTACATTGCACGGCAGTACTATTGTCAATATGGTATTGACAGGGAACGACAACACACTTTCAATGGATGCCGGGGCAGTATTGTCAAGTGGCGATTTTTATAATCTTACTTTGGAGGGAACCTGTATTATAAATGTGAACAACTCCGTGCATTTTTATGGGGAAATCATCAATAACGGGACATTTAAAAACAGGGATTACGCCAATATCACAACCTATATTGAAGGCAATATGACCAATAACGGAACCATCCAAAATTCCAATTTCAATTTTACGATGAGATGCCGAGGGAATTTGATCAATAACGGTATATGGACAAATTGGGAGGTTATAATGGATGGTACTGCCGACCAGGAAATGAGTTGCCTTAACCAAAACGTATTTTCGATGCAATACCTTACTGATTCAGATAACACCTCTGATATCACGGCTGCAGGTGATTTGTTTTTCGAATCGGCAGGAATTAACCTGGGCACCGGAAACCTGAATTTGCCTTCAGCACAAAACTATGATCTTTCAATAGTAGGTGGATATTTGCACAATGGAACATTGAATGCCAATGGCCACGATTTGTATATGCATTCGGATGCCTATCTGCAGGATATTACAAGTGAAGATGCTATCTTAAAAGGTATTGCCAGGATTAATAACAACGGTGTTGTTTTTAATGGGAATACTGTTGTCGAAGATACCCTTCAGACACGGGATTATGTAAATAGTACCCTGACGGTAAATGATTTGTTGACAAACAATGGTCTGATCCGAAATTCAAATTATCATTTTTATCTCAATGTTAACGGCGATTTGGTGAATAATGGAATATGGATTAACACTTCCATCACCATGACCGGAACTGCCGATCAGTCTATCTCCTGCCTGAACGGCAATTCATTTGGGGTTGGCGGGTTTTATGATTCGGACAACTCTTCAAAAAACATTGCAACGGGGAAAGTAAGTTTTAGCGGTACCAATCTTGACCTTTCCGGAGGAAGGCTGGATTGTGCCGGAAACGAACTGGAATTCACCAACAATGCAAGGATAAATAATACAGAAGTTGAAGAAGCCGTGCTTTCGGGCACTGTAATTATCGACAATAACAACGTCCGTTTTTATGGGGAAACCGTTAATAACGGGACTTTTCAAAATGCAATTAACGAAAATAATTCAACGTACGTTTATGGGGATTTGACAAATAACGGGACAATAACGGTACCTAGCTATAATCTGTATATTTATTTTTATGGCAATATCATAAATAATGGCATTTGGACATTTTCTGATGCACATCTTGCCAGCAACACAACCCAATATGTAAGCTTGTCGGCCGGGCAGGAATTTGCCTGCAATAATTTTATTGATGACGATCCTTCAAGCCCGGTAGAAGCCCTGACAGACCTGGTATTTAACGGAACCAATTTTAATTTTAACA
>JAJRTT010000202.1 GCA_024278155.1 Bacteroidota bacterium
CATTGCACTTCTCCAAGACTGTTGTATTTTGCGAGATAGGAACTGTAGGAAAACCCCGGATCATATGGTACACCACCAAAAACCGCATTGGCATCCGCACAAGATCCGGCTGAATAGATATTCCCTTCACTGTCCACCGAAACCGAAGAAATCACAGGTATGTTGTTTTGCTCAATCCCTAAAAGCAGGTTTTCATCCCTATCGTATTTCGTGATATAGCATTGGTTTGTCAGGGAGGCTTATCCCAAATAAATATTGTTTTCAGCATCCAGGGCTATTTCTAAACCATGAATACCAGATGAATTGTAGTCTTTGGAAATATACCAATCCAATTGCAATGAACAGGTCCCGTAACCGGTGTCCAAATGATCGTGAGTAAAAGTTAGTGGTCTTCATGGTTTCAATTTACTTAATTCAACAATTCTTCAATCTTCTCCTTCATGGCCTCAAACTCCTCAGTATCGTAAAGACGCGTGAGAAAAACGATTTTCCCCTCCCGGTCAATGACAACATTTCGGGTAACGCCGCTTTTTTTGTGGGAAAACAGGCTGAATATCCTTGCCCCCGGATCAAGTGCCATGGGATAGCTTATTCCCATATCTTTGGCAAAAGCTTTCACCTTTTCGAGGGGTTCGTCATAATCCACACCAATCAAAATAAAATCCTGGTCCTTATTGGGCAGCCACACTTCTTCTTCAAGATGGGGCATCTCTTTTCGGCAAACCGAACACCAACTGGCCGTGAACTGGAGCACCACCACTTTCCCGCGCAAACTGTTGAGGGAAACTGTTTTCCCGTTCGTGAGCTGCATTGTGAATTCCGGGGCCGCATCGCCCACTTTTACAATATAACCACGGTCTTTGTTTTCTCCACTTGGCCCACAAAAAGTAAGGGCGCTTTGTATTAATAATGAAAGGGATAATATCTGTATCGGTTTTCTCATTTGCTTAAACTCTCCTATTTAGCTTGTTTTGAAGTTATTATATTGCCTCCAACCTGCCTTCCGTAAACTTTGGTAGGAGAGTGCGGGAATTGCTATTCCCACATTTGCGGCCCTATTTCAATCATCCCCTTATGCCTTCGCTTATAGTGCTTTTTCACATAGGTGTGTGTTTCAAATCAATCATAGATGTTTTATGATTGATCATTTGGAACTGTCCATCTTAAAAACAAGTTGTCCGAAAATTAGTTCATGTTGAAAATAAAAATCAATCCATTTTATCCAATTTCACATCAACGGTAATTTCCAGGGAATCGGCGATTTTCTTTGAAACGGCACTGGGGATCCTGATTTTATAGTCGGCAGGCTTTACTTCAAAAACCGCAAGGCCTTTTATCATCCCATCTTTTACTGTAAATGTCCCGTTGTGCTTCACTTTGTTGGTGACACCGTGTATTGTAAGATCGCCTTCGATCGTAGCAGGGTATTCGCCATCCACCGAAAAACCAATGTCCGCAATATTCGTCACTTTCCCTTTGAACATGGCATTGGGATATTTATCCGACTCTGCATAGTTTTCGTTGAAATGTTCCTGCATCAGGGCTTTTTCAAATTCAAAGGACTTCATCAATACCTTGAAAACGAAATCACCGGTTTGGCTGTCGAGGGCACAATTTACCTGTTTGTTGTGCGCATCAATTGTTTCCATGGGTGTTTCGGAATAAAATCGGATATGCCCGTTTTTTGTGATGTATTTTTGGGCAGAAAGATTTGTGCCCAAAAAGATTAAGCTTGCGAAAATGATTAATTTGTTCGTTTTCATAGAATTGGTTTTTAGTAGATAAACATTAGTGGTTTAAAGTTTTAACAATATGTCAAATAAATACCGAAAATTAAAAAGAACCTGCTATTAAAGCTTGTGTGCTTGATTCATAATGTTTCAGTTCAAGGCTTGCGAAGTATTTAAACTTATGGGTTTACCTTCGCAAATGACAGAGCGTCGCCGTAGCTTTACCGTGTTCGCTTAAATTTTTAGCGGTTGCGAAGCAGTAGCGCAAGAAACCGGGACCATTATGGACAAACACCAATTATCTCTTGACAATTCGTTTGGTTACCCGTGTATCGTCATCAAAATAAACAACGGCATAATAAACCCCGCTCAACAAACCAGATGCGGCAATGCCAATGTTTTCATTGTCCAAAAAGCTATCCTTGGAATAAACCTGTTTTCCAATGGAATTAAAAACTTTCAAGCTGGAAACCTTTGCATTTTCCCCTGGGATATTTACGGTAAAATAGTTGGTAAATGGATTGGGGAAAACCCTTACAGGGCTTTTTACCCCAAAACTATCGCCCACGGAAGTATTTATGTCCTCACCGACAAACATGCTCGTTTTATAAATCACGTCACCCGAAGGGCTTCCGTTTCCGTTTGCCGCATTGAAGGCAGCATAAAAGCCCACTTCGCCTGTTCCCGCTTCCGGGGCGGTCCAATCGAAAGACCAGCTTTTGGAATCCCCGTTCGGGGTTGTTCCCGTACTTTTATGGGTTACGGCGGCATCATCGTTCGTAAACCTGTTTTCAACGTCATTTGTAATGATGAAAGCCCCTGTTTTGGCATTTTCGCTGTCTTCTGCGGTCGCTTCAAAACCAAACCTTGCAGCCCCGGCATGAGAACCAGCAGCAGTAATGGTATAGGTTTCGCCAGGGACATAGCCCGTTGCCGGTATATTGGAAGTAAGCCAGTCTTCCTGATCCGTGGCCGATCCACCATGGCATTGTGTGCAGGTTACACCGTTATCGCCGGGTGAGCCCGACTTTGCCCCGGGAGAGCCGGTAAATTTTCCAAGTTCGGATGTAAGGAGGACAAATGACCCTATGGCCATAATTAATATTAGTAAAGTGTTCTTCATGATATTTGTTTTAATGATTGATTTTTAAATGATTGATTTGTATCTATTTCAAAATTATTTACTGGATTATCGAGCATTTTTCCAAAATGACATCGGTATCATTGTAGCCTGTACAATAACCTTTTATTTTGACGTAGGTTTCGGGTTTTACTTTCATCAATCCCTGATTATATTTTGGGAGCATTGTACAACGTATGCCCTCATCGCCAAATATGCCTTCCTGAAAAACGAATACGGCTATGACCATTGAGTCTGCCTGCTCTATCTTTTGAACAGGTCCTTCTAAAAGGATAACCTTTCCGTTGAAATGTGCCTCGGCACTTTCCCGTCCGGAAATATAGGAATCGAACAATTCACAAGCTGCCAAGGTGAAATCAGGCCTTGCTTTTTCAAAATCCCTGTGCGGTTTATTATAAATGAACACATATCCGAGGGCCCCGGCAATAATCCCAATAATTAAAAGCCCTATCCCTATTTTGATGGTTTTTTTCATCATGCAAAGAAATAACATCGGGGCATTGAAAAAAAATCCGATTTTACGAACAGGCAAATTCAGGTGTTGAACGGGGATTTGTTTGTCATGATTATTTCTTGGGTTTGTTGAAAAGATGATTGGGGATTGGAATTCATGGTATGTTTTCAACCTTTTAGGTCTCCATCTCATGAGCCTTCTTCCACTCAACAGGTTTTGCCAACGGACAACTGTTTCAACCTTTCTTACCCTTTATATCTCAACACTTTCAGGTCTCCTCCACTTTTGCCATCTTCGACCTGAAAGGTTTTTATATTACTTCGGTTTGCCGGAAAGCCACTTTTTGAAGCTCCCGGAACGATCGGTACTGGCGATCACATCAAATTCGCAGGGCGGTAACAGTTCCATCTTCACCCTGGATTTTGAGTAGGAATACATCTCCTGTATTGAATTGAAATTTACGATAAACTGCCTGTTGATCCTAAAGAAAACAAGTGGGTCCAACAGTGGCTCCAGCTTGTCAAGGCTTTGGTCGATGGGATAGGTGTGGTCATCAAAGGTCTTGAAAAAGATGCCACCCGTTTGTGTGAAAAAGTAGGCGATATCCTCCACGGTGATGGCTTTGATGGTTTGCCCAAAACGTATGACAAAACGTTTTTGGTATTCCTTTTTTGTAATCAGTTTTGCGAGGGAAGCATAATCAAAATCCGGCTTGTCTTCTTTTTGGAATACTTCCCTGAACTTTTCGAAACTACGTGCCAGCTCATCTTTTTTCACAGGTTTCAAAAGGTAATCCACGCTGTTCAGTTTAAAGGCCTGTATGGCAAACTCATTGTATGCGGTAATGAAAATAATGGGAACATCTACTTTCACCTCTTCAAAAATCTCAAAACTTGACCCATCGGACAATTGGATGTCCTGAAGAACAAGGTCGGGATGTCGGTTGTTTTTGTACCAATCCACACCAGATTCAATACTATCGACAATATCACAGATTTGTGCATTGGGCTCCAAATCCAGGACCATCTTTTTCAGTCGGTTTGCGGTGGCTTGTTCGTCTTCTATTATTAGTATTCTCATGGACTATGTTTTTAATTTCGCGCAATCCCATATGTACGGGACAACGGCGCAACGCTGTTTGTTTGTGTTGCGCAATGCTTGCAATGGCGCAACTTTATAAAAATATCCTTAACATTTCTTAATTCAAAATAAGGGGATTTAGGATAAACTGCTTTTTTTAGTTTTGTGCCTACTGTGCCTTCGCAGAGAGCCGTGGCGAAGCAATGCGGCACTTTGATTCAATTTCTTAACCTTTCTTAGCCATCCAATGAATAATACAAGTCGGTCAGGAATGATATTGATGTTATTCCATGATTGTCATGTACATACTTGGACTCTGTTTCTTGTTTATTATCCATTTTGCTTCAGTTCCCCAACGATATAACCCGAAGTGTTTTTTACTGTTTTTAAACAAAATGTATGCATCCGACATTCTTTTGTTGATCGTTATGGCACGGTCAGGATTATTACCAAACACATCCAGCCATTCCAGTGTTACAGCCACTTTATCACTTAGGATTATGTTATAGGGCTCTAAATCAATTTCTACCCAACCGGATTCATTTGAGATGGAAAACATAATATTTTCAGTCAACAATTCGTCCAAAATCAATGTGTCCTTAATTGACCTGATATGAAGCCGGAACAAGCTTTTATCAAAAGATTGCCGCTTGAGCAATACGTTTAAGTTTTTAACCTTTACGGGTTTTTCCCCTAAGTCCAGCTTTATCCCGATCTCGAACCCGCTTTTTATTTGTTGCCCGCCCCAACCGCTCCAACCAGAAAACCTGTTTGGGTGGAGTGGCCCTACTTTTCTTTCTTTTGTTGGTTTTACAATAACTTCTGTCAGCTCTATAATTGCTTCATCGAGTTTTATTTCATTTTGTTGGTCTTGCAATTCCTGTACGGTGAATTTTTGGGGCTTAAAACCTATCATTGAAATTCTCACGATAGATAGTCCATCAACTTTTGCTTCAAACCTAAAATACCCGGTACTGTCCGTAATTGTCCCAAAATTCGTATCAATGATCCCAATGCTAACATATTCCAATGGTTCATTTGTTTTAGAATCAGAAACCCTACCTGCTATTACCTGTCCATTGACTTTAATTTGAATAAACAAAAATATTGCAAATACTGGAATTATCCTCATTTGTTGTTTTTATGTTTTCTATTATAAATGGCTTCGCCTTTTTCTACTGATTTGAGTCCTTTGGACTTATTTGTCGTATATTTCAAATAGTGCAAATTGCAAATTTCATCGATTAATCCATGACCGGGAGTCCAACCTTAAAGGTTTTTTCAGACGCATCAACAACAACATCCCTATCCGTAAGCAGCTTAAACCGGCTTACTATATTTTTAATCCCAATTCCAAGGGAAGTATCCCCGCTTTTCTTTCTAAAAACATTGTTCTCAACAAATAGCATTTTTGCTTTTTCATCAAAATAAACCTTGATATTCAATGGATGTAGTTTTGAAACCACATTGTGCTTAATGGAATTTTCGATGAGCATTTGCAATACCATGG
>JAJRTT010000203.1 GCA_024278155.1 Bacteroidota bacterium
ACAAAAGACACCGCATACCACTATTCCGGTTTCCTGCTAAAAATAGATCCGGATTTTGACACCACAAGTGTTTTGATAGAAAACGATACTGCGGACATCCTGTTCACGGACATGCTGGTGACACCCGAAAACAACTATTTCGTGATCGGGGGCAAAGGGAGGGATACAGGTTATTACCATCAGGGAAACAATATCGCCATCTATATCTTTAACGAGAACCTTGAACTTTTATCCGAAAAACTGTATGAAATGCCGGAAGGGTACAACTACCCTCAGTTGTTTTTATGGCAGGCCGAAAATGGGGACATATATGCAGTTGGGGGTACCGGTGGCAATGTTTCAAAACTATTGCTCCTAAAATTCGACCCTATTGGCAATCTTCTAAATAATAATTTTCCATACTTGACCGGTTCAAACATATTCAGTGTTTTACCAAGAAAAGATAGTACATTGGGGGTTTATGCTTTTGGGCAAGGCCTGCCAACTGGAGGTATGAAAAGAATGGAAATTGACACCAATTTAAACATTACGATAGCCCCTAACCAACAATGAACTTGGGTCTTTCTATCACGATGCCACGGCCAAATGGCTGAACGATTCGGTTTTCCTGTTTTCCAGCCTGGTCAGTACAGATACGGTTGGCACACCCTACGGTTACGAAGACAACGTATTGATAAAGATAAACGAAAACCTTGAACTGACCGATGAATATATTACCGTAGGTTTCCCTCAAACAAGGGATTATGGGTTTTCGTACAATATGGACTGGAAAACAAAAGACAAGATGTACGTTGCTACATTGGATGCTTACGCATTGCCCGGACAGTTCCGGTATTTTATTGCGATGTTCAACGAAAACCTTGAAGTATTGGGTACAAAAACCATAAGTGGGGGCAACAATATCGATTATTCACTTTCAAAAATGTGTGCAACCACGGATGGGGGCGTAATATATGCAGGTGCTTCCAAATCATCAGGTTCTCCTGATTATGACTGGGATCCTTTCGTCCACAAGTTCATGCCTGGGGACATAGTGCAGGTGGCCGAAAAAACGGCAAGCCCATTTGACTCGGATTATTGGGTTTACCCAAACCCCGGACAGGGGACCTTGAGCATTTTCACGGCAAGAAAAGGGGTGTCGGTAAATATTTATGGCCAAAACGGGCTATTGGCATCAAAACATACACTCAAAGAAAGCCCATTAAACACCCTTGACACTTCACAGCTGCCAAATGGCCTGTATATCCTCCGTTGTACGGACAATGAAGGATATACCGAAAACATCAAATGGATAAAAAAAGATTAACCTTAGAAAAAGAAAAATGCAGGAAACTAACTTTGACTTTTAAAGCTTAAAACTTCAATTCTCATGGCACCATCGATTTGCAATTGTGAAATAATCCATAGCCCATCATAGATTGTATCTGTGATGGAATCGGACATTTAAAGTTTCCAACTTTTTGGCAAGAAAAAAACTGCCCCTTGTTGGTGTTGTCACCAACAAGGACTATATCTCCATGCCCCTTGTTGGTGTTGTCACCAACAAGGAATATCTATCCCATTTCCCCTAAAACAGGTAAGAACAGAAGACCGAAGCAAGAAAGGCTACCGAAGGAAATTCCCCGGGGGCGATTCTCCCCGAACATTTGTCCGGTGGTGTGTTTTATCGATAATGGCCCTCTTTTCTTCATTCGTGTATTTCGACCAGTTGCCAATTTCTTCTCCGGTCCTTATGCAACCGAAACATACATCGTTGGAGTCGCGAAAACATAATTTGATACAAGGGGACTGAACTTCTTCCATAATTGACTTATTTTTAATATCCAACAAAACAGAATCAAAACAACAAGAGCAAGCATTCCTTTGTTTATTTTTTGACCAATTTATTTCATCCCATTCGCCTGCCCCTTGTTGGTGTTGTCACCAACAAGGATTTTATTTCAATCCATTTGCCTTATCCCCCAAAAGCGGGACAAATTGAAAAAGGCCATGTTCTTCCTCCTTATAATTATCATCACCAATTTTAATGATCCTTTTCATCACTTGTGTGTCAACCCCAACAGGGATTACAAGCATACCACCAGGTTTCAGTTGGTCGAGCAATGCATCTGGCACGTACGGAGCTCCTGCCGTAACTATCACTTTATCGAAAGGGGCATAAGTTGGCAAACCTTTACACCCATCCCCATAAATCATTTTTTTTGGATGATAATTCAATTGGGACAGCAATTCCTTCGTTTTCATAAAAAGGCTTCGCTGACGTTCGATGGTATAGACCTTTGCGCCCATTTCAATCAGTACGCAGGCCTGATAGCCAGAACCCGTCCCCACTTCCAGGACTTTGTCCCCTTTTCTGATTTCAAGGAGCTCGGTCTGAAACGCCACCGTATAGGGTTGCGAAATGGTTTGTCCTGCACCTATCGGGAAAGGTTTGTCTTCATAGGCAAATTCAAGGAATGAGGAATCCATGAACAAATGTCTTGGGATTTTATTGATTGCAGCCAAAACAGTTTCATCTTTAATCCCATTCCTCTCAATGGCTTCCACCAACTGCCTGCGCATCCCTTTGTGCCTGAAAGTATCCTGTCCCATTTGTTTTTATTAACGTAAAATAGTTTATAACTGTGCAAAACTTTCCGCAAAATTAAACATTCCAAAATTATATTTGTCGCAGATAAAAAATAAATCCAAACAAAAGCAAAATGTTAAAAATCGGTGTTTTAGGTGCAGGCCATCTTGGGAAAATCCATATTAAATGTATTCAGGAAACAGATGTTTACGACTTAAGAGGATTTTATGACCCTGATGAAGAAAACTCGGCCCAGGTCGAAAAAGATTTTCAAATCCGCAGGTATGCCGATATCGAAAGCCTGATAAAAGAAGTGGATGTGGTGGATATTGTGACCCCAACGATTTCCCATTTCGAATGTGCCGCCCTTGCGCTCCGTAAATTCAAACATGTGTTTATCGAAAAACCGGTCGTTGCCTCCCCCGAGGAAGCAAGACAACTTATCGGCCTTGCCAGTGAGGCCGGGGTTAAGGTCCAGGTGGGGCATGTGGAGCGTTTCAACCCGGCATTTACAGCAGTCGAACCCTATTTTGAGCAACCTGTATTTGTGGAGACCCACCGGCTTGCGCTTTTCAATCCGCGCGGCACCGATGTCCCGGTAATCCTTGACCTGATGATCCACGATATTGATATTGTATTGAGCGTTGTGAAATCGAACATAAAAAACATCCATGCCAGTGGCGTTGCCGTTGTAAGCGATACGCCCGACATTGCCAATGCCCGTTTGGAATTTGACAATGGTTGTGTGGCCAATCTTACGGCCAGCCGGATTTCCATGAAGAACATGCGCAAATCCCGTTTTTTCCAAAAGGATGCCTATATTTCCGTTGATTTTCTTGATAAAAAATCAGAAATTCTAAAATTGAAAAGCCTTGGTAAGGATGAAGAAGTTGATCCGTTGGCCATGGTCATCGACCTTGGTGAAGGAAAAGGCACAAAACAAATCATCTTTGACAAACCTGATGTGAAACCCATCAATGCGATAAAAACCTAGCTGGAAACATTTGCCGATGCCATCATAAACAACACAAGCCCTAAGGTTACAATTGAAGATGGATATGCAGCTCTTGATGTGGCTCACAAGATCATGGAAAAGATGAGGTCTTCCCTGAATGAAATTTAAGCATATCAAATTAGTATTATTTATGATTTTGGCCATACGAATCTGCAATCCTTTTTGTACTTTCGCCCCGTGAAAAAAAATCAGTTACAGCAAAGCTTAAGTATTGCTTTTCGGATTGGGACATTCCTGTTCCTGATAGCTGTTGCAAGTTCGTGCGATAAGTTTAAAGGGGAACAGGAAGTTCCCGCATATATTCAAATCGATACCTTTATATTGGTGAAAAACCCGTTGATCGAAGAGGGGACGCAAACACAAAACATTACGGATGTTTGGGTTTTTGTGGATGATCAAACGATTGGGGCTTTTGAACTCCCCGCCGTTGTGCCTGTATTGGAATCGGGAACGCATAAACTCACGATCCTGCCTGGCGTTTTATACAGTGGCATGTCGGGCACACGCGGCCCATATCCCTTTATGGAACCTGTAATAATTGAGGATTTTGTATTCATTATGGATAGCGTGCAGAAGTTTACTCCTGTGACGAGATACCGGGAAACGACGTTTTTTGCATGGTACGAAGATTTTGAAGACAGTTTTATTTCATTGGAACCAACGAGCAAAAGCGATACGGCATTGAATTACCTGGAATACAACCCCGCCGACCCTGATTTTGGAACAGCCTCGGGAATTGCCACCCTGAACAAAGATTTCCCCATACTTGAATGTGCCACAAATATTACGAGTGGGCAAGGGATAGAACTTCCGGGCAATGGCGCACCTGTTTTTCTTGAACTGGATTACAACATCAACCATCCTTTGGTGGTTGGGTTGTATATTTACGAATTTGGCAGCCAGATAACACAGCACCCGGTAGTTGTCATCAATCCATCGGATGGGAAATGGAAGAAAATGTACATTAACCTTTCATCAGTGGTTTCGGGTTTTAAGGATGCTGACTTCTTTAATGTTTTTATCCGTTCCGATAAAGTGGAAGGTTATGACGATCCGGTTATAATGGTAGATAATTTCAAATTGTTGCACCGGGAAATTGCGAAATAGATGAACAAGAGTTTTCAAGTTGCAAAATATGTTTTGGCCGATCTGTTGTCGGCCACAATAGCATGGACGGTATTTTTCACTTACAGGAAATATGTGGTTTCACCCGATATTTTCCACCATCTGGGAGATATTTTTGCCGACCCCAAACTCTATCTTGGAATTGCGGTAATCCCTTTCTTTTGGTTGACACTTTATATCATAATTGGCACTTATCGGAAAATCTACCGGAAATCCAGGCTGAAAGAACTCGGGCAAACGCTTTCTATTACTTTTATCGGTGTTATTTTTATTTTCTTTTCCGTTATCCTCGACGACATATATGTTTCCTACCGCGAATATTACAAATCATTCCTGTTTTTATTGGCCGTGCATTTTATTGTCACATATAGCTTACGGCTTGTCATTACATCTTCCACTATCCGAAAAATACACAAGAGGCTCATCGGTTTCAATACGATAATCATTGGCAGCAACGAAAATGCCGTTAAGATATTCAATGAGATCAACAACGAAAAACGTTCTTCGGGCAACAGGTTTATCGGCTTCGTAAATGTGATGGATTACGAAAAGTTTTTGTTGTCGGAACACTTACCGCACCTCGGGCATTTTCAGGATTTGGCAAAAGTGATCCGTCAAAATAAAATCGAGGAGGTAATTGTTGCCATTGAGCAACCCGAACACAATAACGTGGAAAGCATTATCACCTATCTCGAGGACAAAAACGTTGTGATAAAAATTATCCCAAGTTTACAGGACTTCCTTACAGGTGCCGTTAAAACCGAAGGGATATGGCATGCGCCCCTCGTTAAAATATCGCCTGATCTAATGCCGGCCTGGCAAATGTCCCTAAAACGGATTATCGACATTCTGGTATCCATCTTCAGTATCGTAATTCTTTCGCCTGTTTATGTTGGGGTTGCAATAGGTGTAAAGCTCTCTTCAAAAGGCCCCGTTCTTTTTAACCAGGAACGGATCGGTTTGCACGGAAAACCTTTTATGATGCACAAGTTCCGTTCGATGGTCCAGGATGCCGAAAGCAGCGGCCCTAAGCTTTCATCGGACAATGACAGCAGGATAACCCACTTTGGGAAATTTTTACGGAAAGTGCGCCTTGATGAAATCCCCCAGTTTTTTTCGGTTTTGAAAGGCGATATGTCATTGGTTGGCCCAAGGCCTGAAAGGGCTTTCTTTATTGATCAAATTGTAAAACGCGCCCCGCATTACCGGCTCCTCCACCGCGTGAAGCCCGGCATCACATCCTGGGGCCAGGTGAAATTCGGTTATGCGTCCAATGTGGACGAAATGATCCAACGCCTTAAATACGACATCCTTTATATCGAAAACATGTCGTTGGCCATGGATTTGAAAATCATGATCTATACCGTCATGATCGTAATCCAGGGCAGGGGAAAATAATTTTAAGCTTTACATTTCCCCCAAGGGCCAAAGGTATTCAATAACAATAACAGTCTCAATATTGACGAATTCGGGATAAGGATCTTTGGTTTGGAAAGTCGAGTTAGTATCCACATAATAAAACGATACGCAATGATTCTGTGGGTATATTTCCCAAATTGATAATCGAAGCTGGCTACCTCCATATCTTGAAAATTAATTGTGCAGGCTTCCCGGTTTTCAGCATCAACAGCTTGCGTTAAAAGAGTTTCTGAATTACTTCTGCTACCTAGTTCATTATCAATAAACTGAATCGCTTTATCCGGAATTAACCTACTATACTATGGGTTAGGTGGGTTCCGCCAAAAGGCGTTG
>JAJRTT010000204.1 GCA_024278155.1 Bacteroidota bacterium
CATCAAGGAGAATACTTTGTTGAGTTGCAAGGTAGGAATTTATTTTCTGGTAAATTCTCGATTGAATAGGACACCTTACCATGTAGATTACCTTACCTTGATTTGCTTGAGCCACACCGCCCGGTGTGGCTCTAATTTTTTTTATAAGGGGTTTGTTTTCCCCTATGCTGGGCATAGGACAACCTGAATGGAACTCGGAAGGGGCTGAAATACCATTTTTGCAAATGGTCACAGAAGGGCATGTTCAGGTATTTCAAATTTATTTCTCCCGGTAAGTAACCGTAAGAAGTGTTTGCCCAACAACCTTCAATGTGTTTTTGTCGATGGTGCTCATATTGTCACCGATGGTATGCCAGTATTTGAAAAAGGAGTTGCCCGGCGTGTCTTTCGACAAATGGATGATATCAATGGTCGGGATTTTAGCGATTTCGTTGATGTATTTATGGTCGTCGTCAATATAGCCGCCGTTTTCAAAAAGGAAGTATTCCCCATAACCCAATTCTTTTCCGGTATTCCAGACCTTTTTAAGGATGTGGGAGGCATATTGCATCGAAAAGCCTTCCATATAAAAGGTGGCATCCTTTGCGCCCACCATATCCAGTAAGATTCCATAATGTGGGCTGTAATCGGGATCGTGCAGGTTTTTCGACCAGTATTGTGCGCCAAGTCCCCAATACTCCCCTTGCCCGCGTTTTGGCGAATCCATCGGAGGACCGTAATCTTCCGTATCAAAAAAGATAAAGTCCACACCTATATTCGGCTTTGACAAACCCATTTGCCGGGCAATTTCCAGGATAACCCCTACGCCACTTGCGCCATCGTTGGCGGCATCAATGGGAGTTCGGTGATTTGCGGGATCGGGATCGTTATCGGCATAGGGGCGCGAATCCCAATGCGCACTGATGAATATCCGCTTCTTTGCCTGTGGATTGATGGAGCCAATGATGTTTTTCCCGTTCAGGACGGTCCCGTCATAGGCCCTGATTTTAAACTTTTGAACCACAACGGTGTCGGCAAATTCGTTCAACTTACCTGAAAGGTATTTTGCACAGGCATCATGCGCCGGGGTATTTGGCACACGTGGCCCGAAAGCAACCTGGTCGGCAACGTATTTATATGCGGAATCCGCATTGAAATCAGGTATGTCAATAGTTGGGGCTGTTTTGTTTACTGCTTTTGATGTTTCAGCGGAATCGTTTCCCCCACAGGAAAACAGCAGTATTGCCAATGCAATAAAGAATGAGTTTAATAAATATTTCATGATAATAATCTTGTTAAAATAATCCAGAATCCTTTCCAAACCCCCCTGAAAAGATAAATTCTTTTAAGGGTTTCCTGATCCGGTCGGCGTATTCCAGTTTTTCAAGTTTCGGATGGAGGATAGCGGGATCGCCAATATAACCTATGGCGATAACACTTATGGCTTCAAAATTTTCGGGGACCTGAAAAAGATTGTTTGCTTTTTCAGCATCGAAACCTGTCATCTGATGGACATAAAGCCCTTCCGCAGCAGCCTGAAAAGTCAAGTGGGCAACGGCTTGTCCAAGATCGTACATCCGGTTAAGGTTTTCACCATCCCCTTTTGCGACATCTTTTTTGGCACAGCTCACGATCATTACAGGGGCAAACTGGCTCCATATCTGATTGAATTCCACCAAGGTTGACATAATATTATTGTAAGTTTCATCGCCCTTTTCTCCAAGGATGAATGCCCAGGGTTGTTCGTTGGATGCCGAAGGAGACCACCGGGCCGCCTCGAACATACGTTGCAGTTTTGCTTTTTCAACGGGTTTTTCAGAAAATGCCCGTGGACTCCACCGCTTTTTTAGCAAAGGATTGATATTGTATTTTGTGTTTGCTTCGTTGTTCATTTTATTTGTGTTTGAAAACTTAAAAAACCAAGGTGAAAATCGTTCCCTCATCAGGTTTTGATTTCACGTTTATTACCCCTTTATGAAGGTGCATGATTTGCCTGGAAAGGCTCAATCCAATTCCAGAACCTTCCTCTTTGGAGGTAAAGAACGGCATAAATATCTTTTCTATTATATCTTGTTTTATCCCTGACCCATTGTCGGAAATTTCGATATAGGTACGGTTGTTCTCGTTGGTATAGGCCGAGAGTTTTATTTTGGGGTTTTCCTGGTTCCTGACCGCATCAATGGCATTCAGTATCAGGTTGATCAACACCTGATCAAGAAGATCGGGATCGGCTGTCAGCTTTAAGTCCGTTGGGAATACTTTGCATTGGCAATTAATGTTCAACCTTTCTATTTTGGGTGTCAATAATTGTTCTGCCCGATCGAATGCTTCCCTGATTTGAAAATACCTGAAGTTGGGTTTCGGGATACGGGTCAGGTTACGGTAAATATCCACAAAATTCAATAAGCCCTTACTTCTGTTTTGAATAGTGGCCAAGGCGTGTTCCACGCTTTCAATGTCTTCCCCTTCCAGGGTTCTCAAAACGGTTTTGTCATCGTTCTTTTCAATGAGCATATCGTTCACAGTAGAGGCAAGCGATGAAATGGGCGTGATGGAATTCATTATTTCATGGGTAAGCACACGGATGAGTTTTTGCCAGGATTCGATTTCTTTTTCCTCCAATTCTGCATGGATATCCTGAAAAGCCACCAGGGTGAACTCTTCCCCGCGCATTTTAAACTCAGTGGCATAAGCCGATAATTGTTTGACTTCGTCACCGGTAAATATCTTGATAAGCGATTTGTCGCCGGCTTTCAATTTCAAGAGGGTCGCCGGCAATTCGGCTTTTACGCTTTCAAGTTCATGTACTGTCCTGATATTGGGTTTCTTGAAAAGCCGCTTGGCCGTATTGTTGAACATATCAATGGTGCCATCGGATTTATAACAGACAATCCCAATGTTGATGTGCTGTACAACGGTCTGTAAATAATTGTAGTGTTCCTGCTTTTCGGCCCGGTGCTTTTTGAATTCGGCAATTACCTCGTTGAGGGATTTATGCAAGGCTTCGAAATTTTTCCCGAGGGACTTATCCGAAAAAGAGGTTGAAAAGTCGGCATGACGGATACTGGTAAAAAATTGGGCAAGCTTTTTATTGGTTTGCTCTACATACCTGATCAATGAATAGGTCTGCAAACCGATAATGATGGCCAGGATAGCTGTACTGATTTGATATTTCGCTATCATTGCCAGATAGAAAAACATAAATACGAAAATCATTAGCAGGACTACCCTGATTACAACCGCTGCCCGAAATCGTTTATAAATCATACTTTTCTATCCTCCGGTAAAGTGAAGCCCGTGTAAGGCCAAGTTCCTTGGCGGCTTTACTGATATTTCCCCCGTGCTTATCAATTACTTTCCGAATGAGCATTTTCTCGGTCTCTTCCAGGTTGAAAGTCGTTGGCGTAATTCCCGACTTGTTTTTGCCGTCCATATTTGAAAGGAAAAAATCATTGGGTTCCAGCACATTCGATTCGCTCATGATCACTGCCCTTTCAACAGAATGTTGCAGTTCACGGATATTTCCGGGCCAGGTATGCTTTTCCAACCTTTTCATCGTGGAAGGGCTCAAGCGTTTCTTTGGCATTTTATATTTTTTACAATAGATGTCAAGGAAATGATCGACCAATTGTGGCAAATCCTCCAATCGTTCGCGCAATGGCGGGACTTTAACTTCTACTGTATTGATCCTGTACAATAAATCCTGCCTGAACTTCCCATCGTTCACCATTTGATAAAGGGGCATGTTCGTGGCACAGATCAAGCGGATATCAATGGGTATTTCTTTGTTGGTCCCAATACGGACAACTTTCCTGTTTTGCAAAACACTCAGTAACTTTGATTGTAGTCCAAGGGTCAGGTTTCCGATTTCATCAAGGAAGATGCTCCCTTTGTTGGCTGCCTCAAACCTGCCGGGCCGGTCTTCCTTTGCATCGGTAAAGGCCCCTTTCTTAAAACCAAAAAGCTCGCTTTCAAATAGGCTTTCGCTGATGGCCCCCAGGTCCACACTGATAAAAACTTCGTCTTTCCGGTTCGAGGCTTTGTGAATGGCACGGGCAACAAGTTCCTTTCCTGTCCCGTTTTCCCCGAGGATCAATACATTGGCATCTGTTTTTGCCACCTTTTGTGCTACCGACAATACTTTCATCATTGCCGGCGAACTCCCGATAATATCGGAATAGGACATGTCCTGGTCGGCAATCAGGATTTTTTGTTTGCCACGCAAATCCTCAAGCTCCTTTTTGGATTCCCTCACTTTCAGGTTGGCAGTAATAGTGGCAAGCAGTTTTTTATTCTCCCAGGGTTTCAGCAAAAAATTCGTGGCACCCATTTTAATCCCCTGAACCGCAAGCTCGATATCACCATATCCCGTTATAAAAATAACCACCGCGGCCGGGTCGATTTCCAAAATAACATTCAACCAATGAAAGCCTTCCTTCCCACTGGTGGCATCTTTTGAAAAGTTCATGTCCAAAAGGATGACGTCATAATTTTCATTTGCCAGAAGGTTCTTGATATTCTCAGGGTCTTTTTCGGTATGCACGATGGCGAAGTGCTGTTTCAAGAAAAGTTTTGCCGCCAACAACACATCCTGGTCATCGTCCACTACCAAAAGCCTTGCATCAATTTTATCCATAATATTTGCTTGATTGAAATTCAGGGACAAATGTAAAAAAAATGTTCGGAATCGGACAATAAAAAAATGTAATTAGTTGAAATTGATGTTGGTTAGTAGTATTTGGACAGAATTGGATTGTCAATCTTTGATATTGCCCTTTTAAATTAAATCCATTAACCTCATTTTTGTTTACCTCTTACAACAACTCATTTGCAAGGTTGGCCAACTCCGAGCGTTCCCCTTTCTCCAAACGGATGTGGGCGTAGATATCGTGGTGCTTTATCTTATCGATCAAATAGGAAAGGCCGTTGCTTTGTGAATCGAGGTAAGGTGTGTCGATTTGGTAAATATCCCCTGTGAAGATGATTTTTGTCCCTTCCCCGGCACGGGTAATAATTGTTTTTATTTCATGTGGCGTCAGGTTTTGGGCTTCATCAACAATAAAACAAATATTGGAAATACTTCTTCCCCGTATATAAGCCAAAGGGGTTATCATCAACTTTTCACTTTCAAGGGCTTCCACGATACGTTTGTATTCCTTGTCCTTTTCATTGTATTGGTTTTGGATAAATTTCAAATTGTCCCAAAGGGGTTCCATGTACGGATTGAGTTTGGATTTTATGTCGCCGGGCAAATAACCAATATCTTTATTGCTCAATGGAACAATTGGGCGCGCAAGGTAAATCTGCTTAAAATGTCTTTTCTGGTCCAAAGCCCCGGCGAGGGCCAATAATGTTTTCCCTGTCCCGGCAACGCCCTGGAGCGTTACCAATTTGATCTTGTTATTGAGGATGGCATGAAGGGCAAAGACCTGCTCGGCGTTCCGTGGCAGGATTTTATAGGATGGCCTCTTCTCGACACGTTCGATTTTTTGCAAAACAGGGTTGTAATACGTCAAAACCGAGGAACTCTCGTTTCGGATTATAAAATAATGGTTGGGGATAGGATCGGTAATCCCCAGATCGGAAGGTTCACAAAGACCTTCTTTATAAAGACGATCTATTACTTCCGGGTTCACGTTTTCCAGCAGGGTTTTTCCCGAATAAAGGGAATCCACATCTTTTATTTTGCCGGTCTTGAAATCCTCGGACGGGATATCCAGCGCCTTGGCCTTAATGCGGAGATTGATATCTTTGGTGACAAGAATTACCCTATAACCTGGTTTTTCCTCACTCAAACGGATTGCAGCGTTCAAGATCCGATGGTCAGGTTTATCATCACCAAAAAGCTTGATGGCATCCATCCCTTTTTCGGGCACTTCGTCCATTTGCACCCTGAACATCCCGGCCTTTGGGAAATCCAACTCGATCCAATCCTGTAAAGTCCCTTTGGTCGAAAGCCTGTCCATGATACGGATAAATTCCCTCGCCTCAAAATTCTTTATCTCATTCCCCTTCTTGAAATTATCCAACTCTTCCAGAACAGTTATCGGGATCACAACATCATTGTCGTCAAAACTGTTGAGTGCATTGTGGTTATATAGGATAACGGATGTGTCGAGGACAAATATTTTCTTTGATTGTTTCTTTTTTGCGGCCATGGGATTTTTGTTTTAAGAACGATAGTGTAAAAATAGAAATTATTATTACGTATGCTGATTTATTATTAAATTTGCTGAGATAAAATTTTTGAATAAATGAATATCGAAACACGAAAAGCAAGCATTATTAGTTGGATATTAACCCAACGTCAATATAACGTCATTTATAAGTTTATTTTGTTTGTATTTGCGGTATGGGAAAATAGATTTTAGGACATTACCGGATACCGAGAAATACCACATTCGTAAGCGTGGGATAAACTTAAAAAAGGCAGGAAAGACCCAAAAGTTCATAGCCCAGGTTTTTGGGGTAAGGGAAGGGACCGTTGGCGATTGGGTCAGAGCATATAAGTCAGAAGGTTTAAAAGGCCTGAAAGACAAGAAGCGAGGTGTCAGTTCGGAAGACAAAAAGTTAATAAGCAGCTTACAGGAAAAGCAAATCCAAAACATGATATTAGATACCATGCCCGACCAATTGAAACTTCCTTATGCATTATGGACACGAAAGGCTGTAAAAGAGCTTCTTGAAAGGGAATTCGGCATTATTGCAGCAATAACCACGGCGGGCGATTATCTCCGCAAATGGGGCTTTACACCTCAAAAGCCAAAGAAGAAGGCTTACGAACAAAACCCCAAAGCTGTTCAAAAATGGCTGGATGAACAATATCCATCTATCGAGAAAACGGCAAAACAAGAAAATGCCGAGATACATTGGGGCGATGAGACCGGGGCAAGGAACAGCAACCAGCATGGGCGTTCATATGCACCAAAGGGCAAAACACCGGCCAAAAAAACCATGGCAAAACGTTTCTCTGTCAACATGGTTTCAACAATCACGAACAGGGGCAAAGTAGAATTTATGATTTATTCGGGGGCAATGAATTCTGAGAGGTTGATAGGATTTATGAAACAACTCATAAAAGGGAAGAAAAGAAAAATATTTTTAATCTTGGACAATCTAAGGGCCCATCGCAGCAAGATGGTAAAAGCTTGGGCAGAAAACAATAAGGATGAAATAGAGCTATTCTATCTACCCTCATATTCCCCAGAAAAGAACCCTGACGAATACCTTAACTGTGATTTGAAATATGGCTTGTCAATAACCCCTGCCCCAAAAAATGCAGAACCATTGAGGAACAATGTTGAAAACCACATGGAAATGCTACAGGGAAATCAAGAACGTGTGCGGAAATATTTTAGGCATGAGGACATCAGATATGCATCCTGATTTAATGACGTTTAATAGCCGCCGGGTTAATAATAGCAAACCTGTATAAACAAAGGTGGCAAATAGAACTTTTTTTCAAATGGGTCAAACAGCACCTGAAAATAAAAGCATTTTGGGGACACTCAGAGAATGCCGTTAAAACACAAATTTGGATTGCAATTTCCACATACCTGCTTGTTGCTTATGCAAAAAAATGTTACATTTAGACAGGACTATTTACGAAATATTACAAATCCTAAGCGTTTCAGCATTTGACAAAACCCCTATCAATCAACTATTTACAGATAACACAATACAGGACTATGAAAGCCTAATCTATAACCAACTGATATTGTTTGGCTTATAACGCAATGTCAGTGTCCCCATTAATAAGCTTACAACCCAAACCCCTCGTCCGAAGCCCGTTTGTACCCATCGATCCGGATTTGTTTTTCGTCAATGGCAACAATTGAAAAACTGTTGTTCCCCAGCCCGCTGCCATCCACCATCCCCAGTTGGGTGATATAATGTATCCCGTTTATTTGCTTGTGGATTTCCTCGTGCACATGGCCCTGGAAAACAGCCAGTGTTTTGTTGGATTCCTCAAGCAGTTTTTGCATCCGTTCCGGTTGCTGGATATGAAAGCGGTATCCGTCCCTGAAATATTCAAACAGCGTATGGTGGTTAAAAACTATAGTTGGGAGATTGTTTGATTTCAAATCATTTTCAAGCCATTC
>JAJRTT010000205.1 GCA_024278155.1 Bacteroidota bacterium
TCCCCCTTTGATGAACATAAGGTTGCAGGCTGGGCCGGTTGCTTCGATTGTTACGAGTAAAAAATTCAAAATTGATGTCGATGGTGTTGAACAGGATGTTGATGACAGTGCTGGAGACATTTATAAAGACCTAAACTGGGGGTTGCAGTTTGGCGCCGGGGTCGATTTTCTTATGTTCACGGTTGACCTTCGTTATGAGTTAGGCCTGAGCAATATATACAATAAACCTGAAGGGGCAACAGAAGACCAGACACTTAAGAATAACGTGTTCTTCCTGAGCGTGGGATGGAAAATAATGTAAAACACAAAAACATCAATATTTCATTGAAATCGGTTCTTGCTTTATTTTTGATATTGTTCCTGTTTTCCTGTAATCCGGATCCGGGCAAATTGAACGTCAATGTGGACGATATTTCAATAAGGCCTGTTCATGTCAAAAGATATGGGCAGGCTCTTTTTAATATTGATAAAGCACATCTCAAAAGCGAGCTCGGAAAACTCCAGAAGGAATTCCCTGCTTTTATCGGTGATGATTTGGTGGATACCATTAAGTTGATGAAGGTGGGAAATTTTATCAATGACCCTCTTTTGATCGAAGCTGCAAAAGAATGCAATAAGAAATATCCTGATCTGGGCTTTCTTGAAGATGAACTTACAAAAGCCTTTAAGCACCTGAAATATTATTTCCCTGATTTTGAGCCACCGGAAGTTTATAGCTACATTTCGGGATTTGACCATGAATACCCGATAATCTATGATGGCAGGATGATGTTGATTGCCCTTGATATGTACCTTGGACCCAATTATCCACCATATGAAAAATTGGGTGCCCCCAATTATCGGATTCAAAAATTCAGTAAGGAATATGTTGTCCGCGATTGCATGGATCAGGTTGCCCATGCCATGCTTGGGGGCAGGGCAAAAGGGAAAAATATATTGGATTTGATGATCCTTCGGGGAAAGTACCTCTATTTTCTGGATGCCATGTTACCCAATACTTCGGATGAAATTAAAATCAAATATTCAAAATCCCAATTGGAATGGGCCAAAAAGAACGAAGCCAAGCTTTGGGCCTTTATTATCGAAAACGAGATACTCTATTCCAACGATAAAAATGTGGAGAAAAAGCTTTTGCTCGATGCGCCCTTTACATCCTATTTTGGAAATGGATCCCCACCACGATTGGGCGAATGGGTCGGTTGGAAAATCGTTAAACGATTTATGCAAAACAATCCAACCGTAACATTGGAAGATTTATTAAAGGATGAAGATCCCCAGGGGATATTGCAAAAATCACGGTATAAACCTGAACTGTAAGTTCTGTAACGAAAATCTGCTTTGACAAAATATTTCTTTTCTGATTTAAAAATAAATTGTACTTTTGGATTGATTTAATCTCTCTATTTAAGACAAATAAAAATGCAAACAGAAGCAATTAAACTAAATTTGATAAAGTATATAATGGAAATCGTAGATGCTTCCAAATTAGAAAAAATTGATTTGGTTTTGCGGGAAATTTCGGAAAACGAAGGAGATATACACAAGTTGGTTAAGCCAATGCGAAAAAGATTAGATGTGGAAGTGTTAAAAAAAGAACAACGATATAAAACCATCGACAAGAAGAAGTTTTTTAAAAAAATAAAGAAACTTGAAATCCAAGAACCGATCGAGGAACTCTTGGCAATGTTATAATAAATGAATTATCTACTCGACACAAATATCCTCTTGATTTATATTAGGGATGAAGCCACCAGGGATTTTATTGAGACAACATACAATCCTTTTGGTGTAAACAATAATCCAATTATATCCATAGTTACTGTAGGGGAAATAAAGTCTTTGGCCAAAAGAAATCACTGGGGAAAGAAAAAAATAACTTTGCTCAATGAAATATTGGGCGAGATAATAATTGCGGATATTAATTCAGAAGATGTAATTGAAAAATATGCTGAAATAGATGCGTTTAGCCAAGGCAGGCTAAATGAAAGACCTATGTTGTTATCAGCACGAAATATGGGAAAAAATGATTTATGGATTGCAGCTACCGCAGAAGTTACAAGATCAACATTGATAACTACAGACAATGATTTTGACCACCTTGATATTGAATATTTCAAGATTGCTAAAATAGTGAGAGGGGAAAATCAATATATTGAAAGGCAAATTACCAAACCTGACAAGGATGGATAATTTAATAGCTTGAAATTATAATAGTTCCTTACAGTTTCCTTTCCCCCAAATTTCCCTACTTTTGCCTTATGCTTGTAAAAACCTATGGGAGTACGTTGATAGGGATTGATGCCATCACCATTACGGTGGAGGTGTATGTGGGCCGGGGCTCAAAATTCAGCCTTGTGGGGCTTCCGGATAATGCGGTGAAAGAGAGCCAGGAACGGATTTGGGCAGCACTCCGAAACAACGGCTATAAATGGCCGGGCATAAAGATCACCGTAAACATGGCACCTGCCGATATCCGAAAAGAAGGCTCGGCCTATGACCTGACAATTGCCATGGGGATTCTTGGGGCTTCCGATCAAATCAGCAACGAACACCTCCATGAATATATTATCATGGGCGAACTTTCCCTTGATGGCAGCCTTCAACCCATAACAGGCGCACTGCCCATTGCCATCGAAGCCAGGAAACAGGGCTTTAAGGGTTTTATACTTCCTGCACAGAATGCAAGGGAAGCTGCCATTGTGAACGATTTGGATGTTTATGGAGTGAACAACATTGTCGAAGTCATCGATTTTTTGAATGGTGACAGGGAATTGGAAAAAGTTTCCATAGATACACGGGATGAATTCTTTTCAAGCCTGAATGATTATCAATTTGATTTTTCAGAAGTAAAGGGTCAGGAGAACATCAAACGCGCCCTTGAGATAGCTGCTGCAGGTGGACACAACGTAATTTTGATCGGACCGCCCGGAGCAGGCAAGACCATGTTGGCAAAGCGGCTGCCTTCCATCCTTCCCCCTTTGAACCTGCACGAAGCTCTCGAAACCACGAAAATCCATTCGGTGGCCGGTAAACTTGCAAAAGATACATCCCTGATTTCCGTAAGACCATTTCGGTCGCCACACCATACAATCAGCGATGCTGGTTTGGTCGGGGGAGGTACTTACCCACATCCCGGTGAAATTTCGCTGGCACATAATGGGGTGCTTTTTCTGGATGAACTGCCGGAGTTTAAGCGGACTGTCCTTGAAGTGATGCGGCAACCCATGGAAGACAGGGTTGTAACCATTGCCCGGTCAAGATTAACAGTTGAATTTCCAACAAGCTTTATGTTGGTGGCATCCATGAACCCATGCCCTTGCGGATATTACAACCATCCCGACAAGGATTGTACCTGTGGGCCAGGAATCGTGCAACGATACCTGAACAAGGTATCCGGACCTTTGCTCGACAGGATCGACATCCATGTGGAAGTAATCCCGGTCGCTTTCAATGAACTTACGGGTGATCGCACGAGCGAAAAGAGTGCGGTTGTGAGGGAAAGGGTTATCGCTGCACGCCATATTCAGGATGAACGTTTTAAGGATGCCAAAGGTATTTATTCCAATGCCCAGATGACAAGCAGGCAGTTGCGTCAGATTTGTGTGCTGAACGAGGAAGGCCGCCAACTCCTGAAAAATGCCATGGAAAAACTCAACCTTTCGGCTAGGGCTTACGACCGTATCCTGAAAGTGGCCCGTACCATTGCCGACCTGGATGCAAGTGCAGATATTAACTCTGAACATTTGGCTGAAGCTATTCAGTATAGGAGTTTGGATCGGGAGAATTGGGGAGGGTAGGGATAAATAAAAATCTTCAGATTTTTACTCCATACGGCGGAGTCGGGAGACTCCGCCGAGAGGGGGATGTAGGCAGGAATAAAAAATAGCTTGGGGCAATGGCAAAAAAGCCAACAATGAAAGACCGGCCATAAAACAAAGCACCAAGGGCCGCCCGTAACCGCCGGCAGATTGCCGTGCCCCCACGCCCGGGCCTGTTCTTCGGCAATGACGGGCGTTTATTTGTGTTTGTGTTAGTGGATTTTTTCCGGTTTCGTTGAAACCCGCTGCACATCACGGTTTATAACTGTGATGGTGTCGACACCATTGGTTTGCAACCTCAACCTTCCGGGTCGCCACCACCTTTGCCTGCTTCGACCCAAAAGGTTTGATCCCCCTGCTCTTTCGGATATACCACCAATCAAATAAAAAGACCGCTGCAAGGGATTTTGGCAATGGCCAGGGCGCAGGATAATCCCGTGCCATGAAAGGCCTCTGCCGACTATTGTGCTGTCATTTCAGCCCAATGCGAAGGAACAGGCACAAGAGGGAGCCTGCGGAAATCCCCTGCCGTTCGGGATTTTGTTTTCAATCCCGAACCATATAAATTCAGGATTTGTAATCCTGTATTGACTGGACAACTTTTCAAAATCCCCCGTCCCAGTTTGCAACAAGGATACATTTGTTTACGGGCCTTTGAAATACCAAAACAAAAAAACCACTATCTTTGAGCTATGTCAGGAGATGGATATTTTATTTGTGGCCAATACGATAACCACCTCGAAAGTGCAAGCCTGGAACTGGACGAAAAAGCTGATATTATTTCTTATGAGGAATACCATCTTTCGGTTGACGAAGCCTTTGGCGAAGTCATGCCTTTTGGAACAACAAGTTTCAGAAATGGAAGAAATGAAACAGAAGTTTCCTTAAAACGGTACAAGTACATTGGTAAAGAAAGGGACAATGAAACCGGGCTTTATTATTACGGGGCGAGGTATTATGCAGCTTGGTTGTGCAGGTTTGTTAGTGTTGACCCGTTGCAACACAAATACCCGCATTATACTCCTTATCAGTATGCAGGGAACAAACCTGTGAGTTTTATTGATTTGGATGGGTTGGAGGAGGCGAAACCTGTTGAAGTTATTGATACAGCTCATGGTAACCAAAGTGAGAACCCGCCAGATGTAATTGGAAATATTGATGTTAAGATTGAAGGGGATAATTTAGAAATAAAAGTTGATCAAATAATCGATTACGGTGAAGGTAATTATAGTATTGATCAATATAGTTATAGTGGTAGTTTGGAAGGATTTGATCCAATTATACACGGATACGTGGCTTACTTCTAAAACCGCCCTATAGAGCGAAACCCCAACCCTTCCAAATACAGCTCCAATACCAACCTTTTATTAAAACTTGCAGTACAAATAACGATGACAATAAATGGTTTTTGATTCAAGCCGATATTGTCATCAACTTGATAAATGCCAGAAGTAATTCCTTGTTGGTGACAACACCAAAAAGAGCAAGTATTCCCTTTATAAAAACCAATTTGAAACAAGGATACAAGGAAGAAACACAGCGAATTTCAATTCTTCATCAGAACAAGTTTCTGGGTTTGCTTTGTTTGGCTTCCGTATTTATCGGTAACAATAACAGAATAGATATACATCCCGTTCCTCAACGGATTGCCACTGGCATCAGTACCGTCCCATTCCATTAAAGGAGAATCAACACCTGTACTGTTAAATGATTGCGTTGACTGCAAGACCTGTCTGCCGTTCAAATCAAAAATCTGGATTTCAACATTCAGCTGTTCCCCTGGACGGGTATGCTTGAAAGTAAAATAAGTACGGTCGGTAAATGGGTTCGGGTGGTTTATCACTTCATTGATGGCGAGTTTTGAATTTTGGTCAATCACAAAATCAATGGAGGCAGTAGATGAGTTGTTATAGGAATCCCAGACCTTTAAGGTAAGTGTATGTTTTCCGTTGGACAAGTTTTTAAAAAGATAATTGATGTTCCCTTTTTGAAAATCATCCATGACGGGCTCAAAATACTCATTCAAGAGCAAGGCACTTTGAAAATCCCCATCAAGCGTGGCCACAATATCATGCCCGATACCATTCTGGGAAAAGTTGATACCGTGGTCATCAAACAGATAGGCGATCATCAAAGGATTTGGCGCTACCTGATCACCGGACCTAAAACTTTCGTCGTTCAGGAACATTTCAATTTTCGGGCCTTGATCGTCCTGTGTTGCGTTTGTGTTCAATCCACCAATCACAAATTCGCTGCTATAACCCGAAGCATCGGCAAAGTCGCTGTTCCCATAGTAACTTATCTTTCCTTTCCCATAATTCAATGCAATATCACGAGGAACCACAAATGAAAAAGAAAACCCACCATCGGTAACGGAAACCGTGGCTTTGTGCAAAACCCTGTTTTGGCTATAAAACACCCTTTTATAACTACTTGCATCATTTCCTATCGTTTGGTATTGGGCAGGCTTATCATAAACCACAGGATAAATCATGCCCGAAAAACCGTTCACTTTTTTGCCGGCCAGATCAGAAATATGCCCGGTCACTTCCACTTCCGTTAAAGCACTCAAAGTATCTCCGTTGGAATTATTTATTGTCGATATTTCTGAAGTGATAATATCATATTCGGGATAGGCAATTTTCAATGCGGGGTCACCAAGCAAGGCAAAATTCCTTGTTGACAATGAGCCCGGAGGTTTGGAGTCACGGATCACATCGCCCATATATGGGTACTAGCCATCAATTTTTTCGAACACATGTTGGTAAAAACGGATGTTCAAAGAAAAATTGGCCTGTGAATATGCCAGGCGTACCGTTGAAAACAAAGCAATGCCACCACCATTCTTGTTCATCAGCACGAGTTCTCCGCCCGATCGTTTTCCAGGATCGTCAAAGCGGCTAAACTCACAGGTTGCCGTTACAAAAACCGGTAGTTTATCTGCATTTGTCCAACTATTGATATCAGGGATTTCCAATATCCGTTCTCCGGCCCATCCAGCTTCCCCACCGTGGCCCACATAATTCATAATCAGTGTGCCTTTGTCTATATGGTCATTTATCGCAAAATTAACATCAGGATAACGTTTCCCCCGCGGTGTGGAAAGCTGTTGATAAGCATCGAGGTAAATTTTGTTCACATTGTAATTTTTGTAATGATAATCAACAATATTGGAAAGGCTGTCCGCCTGGTTAAGGTGCAGGTTCCCATCTTCATCATCAGCAACAATGCAAACCTGGTTTCGCCATGAACCATACTGCGGCTTCGACCGAACGAGATAGGATTCGATCTTATCGACCAAATCATTCGCCTCCTCTGCCGTTTGAACAGGCAAGCGGCCAATCCCAACATCCAAAATACCCGAAGCATCATTTCCTTCCCCATCATCCAAAAAGCCATAATAATCATCTGTCATTATACTTCCGGCGGTATTCCAGGACTCTTTCGTTTGAAATGCGGGGATGAAATTTGTATTATCCTCAACCCGCTCTTTCGGGTCGTAGGAACCATCGCCCATCAATAAAAGGAAGCGGGGAAAAGCGCCATCACTCTTATCGTACAGCATCTTCAAGAAATCACGGATAGCAGTTGGGTCCTGTCCACCTGACGAAAATTCGTTATAAACCTGATCAAGGGTTACAAGCAATACGCTCATCCCATCCCTGGTTTCGTGCAAGACCTTTAAACGGTCGGCGCCTTCGTAAAAATCGGGATAGGTAACTATAACCAAATCAGCTGGGGAATACCCATGCAGGTTTTGGTTTTCGACCAATCCTTCAAATTCAGGGGAATAATAAGAAGTGCCGTCAAAGGCAATAAACTCCCTGATGGAATCCGTTGGAAGTGTATAAACCACCTCATTGTTGGCATAGGATACACCTACTTCCCGTGGTTCTATGTTATTTGTAATTTCCCAAACCTGTACCGAATTTCCAGCATTTGCAAGGTGGAATTCAGAGATTTTCCCATCTCCCACGGCAGACAAATCACGGTACATCAACTGACCGGGAAGCATATTCAAATGGCTAATTGCATTAATCGTAATATAATTGAGCCAGGCTTTGGACGATATATCATAAGGCAGGTATTCCAGGTCAACCTGGATATCAGGTGATTCGGTAAAATAATTAATAGTCTTCTTTTTTACCCTGGCATAAATCACCGAATTGGGCGATACCGATGTAAGGGTGAGGGAATCCTGGACTACACCGTTGACCCGGATTACCATCTTATCGTTCATGAAAGTCCGGTTGGCATAAGCCGTTTTCACCAAAACCACAGCCGATGTATCCACGGATGGTATATGGAACGAATAGCTCCTTGAGGTTTCTGTTGCACTCCCGAATTCATCGCTGTACCATTCTTTCCCTGATTCGACAAGGTTTATTTGCTCAGTTTCGTGCACATCGTAATAACTGAAAGCAGTAACAATATCCGTGGGTGGGTCGCCAACAGAAGGAAGCATTTCAACACGCTTGCCCTCTTCACTTGAAATAGTGAGGAAATAATAATTGTAATCGCTGTAAAGGTTCACATCATACCCGAAATAGGAATATAAAACCTGGTACCATTTGTTGGGGTCCTGGCCATAAAACAGGATATAATCATTTGCATCAAAGCTCCCGTCCTCTTCTCCCATTACAACAATTGCATTTTCATATAAATCATCAACCCTGGGCTTATTGTTTATTTCGGGCAACATACCATTTCCATTGCCGAAGAGTTTGATGTTTTTTGGATTAATGGATAATGGGTCAATCCCATAAGACTGCAAATCGCTATACGTAATTTTGAAAATCCCCGATTTATCCACCTTGATCTTATACCAGCTTCCTGATGAAAGAACCGATTCCCCTGCATATTTCCGCACATGTTTGTTTGGGGAAACCGATTTTGGCCGAACCTCGCTTTCGAGGGAAAAAGAAACCAATTTTTGATACTTTCCTCGTTCGGCATCATATTTAATGGGGATAAACGAAACAATTGCAAGTGGTCTTTTCTTTTTAAGGCCAAGATTTGATTCTATCCCGATTTCCTGATTGTTGTACCCGGTTTCGGAAATCCAATCATTTTCGGCAGATGGGAAATCTTCATAAACCGTTTCCGTAAAGAAACTTATAATATCCACTTCTTCATCATCGAGGTCGAAAGAAAAAGAATAAAGAGGAAGTGTAGTGGCGGGATCAACCATACCGCCCTGAAAAGAAAGATACCAGTTATCAAAACCATAGGCGGTTTCTTTTTGCAAGCCTTCCCATTTTATGTCGGCAGAAATGGTGTTTCCCTGAGAAAAAGCCGTGAAAGAAATGAGCAGGAATAGATTTACGAGCAGTGCGTAGCGAATTTTCATAGTGTACAGTTTTAAATATACCTTGTCACAATAGTTAGATGTTTACCCAAACAATATAGTTGCGTAAATGTTTCATAATCCTTCTTGAAAATTTTCGTAAGATAATCAATTTTTGAATTGAAATCCTAACGGATAATGACGAGCTTACTTGTTGCTTCCGTAAAAGAGCCGATGGAATTCTTCACCAGCACTTTATAAACATACATCCCCGATAACAGTTTTGTCCCGCCATCATTTGTTCCGTCCCATTCCACCGATTTGTACTTGTAGCCTTCGGAAAAATAAATATCGCTTATTGTCTTCACCAGGTTTCCTTGCAGTGAGAATACCTGGATGATAATTTCCAGATTACTATCTTGTTGGTTATGCTCGAAGGAAAAAGTTGTTGAAGTATGGAAGGGGTTTGGATAATTTATCAATTCCTCAATGGCCATGCTTTCCGAATTGGCGACAATAAATTCAAGGTCAGCAGAAGCCGAGTTATTGTGGATATCCCACACCTTGAGGTTTAACGTATGACGCCCTATACTTAAATTATAAAACGGATAATGGATTTTCCCGCTTTGGAAATCATCCAGTTCCGACTCATAATAATCGTTCAGGACATAAGAAGTCTTTTCACCGTCGAGCGTGGCCAAAATATCATGTCCGATTCCGCTCCCTACCGTATTTATCCCAAAATCATCCCACAGATAGGCGAGCAAGATCGGGTTTTCGTCCGTAATCCCATTGTTCACAAAACTTTCATCGTTCATGTACATTTGAATGGTTGGCCCCACCAAATCGGGCTCGGCATTTTGATTATATCCTCCCACGACCACATCCACATAAAAACCGGCCGCATCCGTATTATCGTTCTTTGCATAAAAGCTCAACTTCCCAAAACCATATTGATAGGCAATGTCCTTGGGCGCCATGAACGTAAAAGTCCATTCCCCGTTATTCACGCTTACCTTCCCTTTATAGAGTGCGTTTTTTTGAACGAAAAAATCGCGCGGATAACTTGAAGGGTCATTCCCCAACGTTACAAAGTGAGAAGGTTTATCAAAAACGATCGGGAACAAATAACCATCAAAACCTGACAGCTTATTTCCTTGCTGATCCTGCAACTCCCCTGAAATAGTAACTTCCGAGAGGGCCTTGATGGTATCTGTCGTTTCTTCCACTAAAATATCATTGATCGAAATAGTGACAACCCTTTCCTTGGGAAAAGCAAAATGCAGGGCCGGATCGCCCAAGATCAGGA
>JAJRTT010000206.1 GCA_024278155.1 Bacteroidota bacterium
CACCGATATTCAGGTTATTTTGGCAAAATACTTTGCGGCTTTATTGTTGGTCGTTATTTCGCTGATCCCCACTTTCCTTTATTTTTTCTCGGTTTATCAGTTGGGCTTTCCTGTGGGCAACCTTGATGTTGGAGGCATTTTAGGCTCCTATGTTGGTTTGTTGTTCCTCGGGGCATCGTTTGTGGCCATTGGTTTGTTTGCTTCCTCCATTACCGATAACCAGATTATCTCATTTATATTGGCGGTATTCCTGAGTGGTTTTGCTTATTTGGGGTTTGAGTTTGTTTATGGGCTTGATCTTTTTGGCAAGTTTGATTTGTTTATCCAAACGCTGGGGATAAGTACCCATTATTCTTCCATGAGCCGCGGAGTGATCGATACGCGCGACCTTATTTATTTCGTGAGCCTGATAGCATTTTTTGTTTTACTTACGAAAACATCCTTGGAATCCCGGAAATGGGGTTGAACCAAATTCAGTTTTGTGAAAATGAACAAGAAGAACAAAAATATCAAAAAAGGAAACCTGGCACAGTTGCTTCTTGCCCTGGCCATTATCGTCCTTGTGAATATCATTGCTTCCTTTTGGTTTACCCGTTTCGACCTTACGGGCGAAAAACGTTATACCCTTTCCGGGCCCACACAAAAAATCCTGAAAAACCTTGATGACATTGTCTATTTTGAAGTTTATCTCGATGGGGATTTCCCGGCAGGGTTTAAGCGCCTGAAAAGAGAGACCCGTGAGATGCTTGACCAGTTCCGTGCTTATTCCGATAATATCCAATATGAGTTTATCAACCCTTCGGAAGAAAAGGATCCAAAAGAGCAAAATGAAGTTTACCGCCGTTTGATGGAAAGGGGTTTGCAACCTACCGACCTTCAGGTGAAGACTGCCGATGGATCAAAACAGCAGATTATCTTTCCGGGGGCAATGGTGAGTTATAGATCGAGGGAAATACCAATGGAACTGCTAAATTCCCAGATGGGCGTTTCGCCCGAAAATGTTTTGAACAATTCCATTCAGGACCTTGAATTCAACCTGGCCAATACCATTTGGAAATTGACCGTGAAAAAGAGGGCAAAAGTGGCTTTTATTGGAGGACATGGTGAACTAAGCGTGCTTGAAACAGCGGATGCGGCTTATTCGCTAAGTGAATATTACAATATAAGCAGGATAAAAATTGACGGCAAACTCAACAGCCTTACCGAGCGAAAAGCAAGGGATTCGGCAAAAACCATCATCCAGAATAAATATGATGCCTTGATCATTGCCAAGCCCGATTCCATTTTCAGCGAAAAGGACAAATTTATCATTGACCAGTTTATCATGCGCGGTGGCAAAGTAATGTGGTTGATAGACCCGGTTTTTGCCAGTATGGACAGTATCCAAAAATCGAGTGCCACGGTGGGGATCATCAACGACATTAACCTGGACGATCAGTTTTTCACCTATGGCTTTAGGGCAAACACCAATCTCGTTATGGACATCAATGCGCTTCCAATCCCTTTAAATACGGGACAATTGGGAGGACAGCCGCAATATGGGTTTTTCCCTTGGTATTATTTCCCTGTCCTTAACCCGGTTTTGGACCATCCCATTGTGAGGAACCTGAATGCCATCCGTACAGAGTTTATAAGCAGCATTGATACCTTGGCGAAAAAAGGGACAAGGAAAACGGTTTTGCTCACTTCGTCAAAATATGCCCGAACCGTCAATACCCCGGTTATCATCAGCCTCGATATTTTGCAAAAAGAGCCTGACCGGCGATTGTACAATAAACAAGATATACCCGTTGCTGTTTTATTGGAAGGAAAATTTGAATCCTTGTTCAATAACCGCATACCGCCCGAAATCAGGGACGATCAAAGTATTGGGTTCGTTGGCGAAAGCCGTCCCACAAAAATGATCATCGTTGGCGACGGCGATATTATCAAGAACCAGGTGAACCGGACGGGCGAAAAACCTGTTCCCTTTCCATTGGGTTACGACCGATATACAAGAAAGACTTTTGGCAATAAAGATTTTATTTTGAATGCCATGAATTACCTGATAGATGAAAGCAATTTGATAACAATCCGGTCGAGGGATGTGAAATTGCGCTTATTGGACAAAACAAAGGTGAACGACAACAGGCTTTATTGGCAACTGTTGAATACGGTTTTGCCCGTGGTGTTGATTTTTATCTTTGGGTTTATCATGTTTGCAATAAGGAAAAGGAAATATTCGAGATAATAATTGCTGCAACCCTGGAGTTTCAATGAACAGCTTTTAACCTTATAACACTTAATTTTTAATTCTTCAATGAAAAAGAACAAATATATCCTGATAACGGTAATTGTACTGGCCATAATAGCGGCTTTCCTTCTATTCTCAAAATCAAGTGGGACAATAAGCAAGGAGATGATGGACTTTGCGGTGAAAGATACGGCAAGTATCACAAAGGTGTTTCTGGTAGATAAAAAGAACAAGAGTATCCTGCTGGAAAAGAAAAGCCCGGGCGACTGGCTCCTGAACGGGAAGTACACGACCAGCAACGCTGTGGTCAATATGCTGTTGGAGACCATGATACGGATCGTTCCCAAGACACCCGTGCCCAAAGCGGCCCATGATAATGTGGTAAAGCAACTGGCTGCGGCTTCCGTTAAAGTGGAGGTTTACAGGGAAGTTTACCGGATTGACCTGTTCGGCTTAAAGTTGTTCCCCCATGAAAAACTGACCAAGACCTATTTTGTGGGAAATGCCACTGCCGACAATATGGGGACGCTTATGCTGATGAAAGGGGCTTCTATCCCATTTGTTGTCCATATCCGGAACTTCAGGGGTTTTGTTGGCCCAAGGTATTCCACCATCGAAAACGATTACCGCGATCATATGGTGTTCCATACCAAGCTGTCCGATATCAAATCCATCACCATGGAAATACCCGATGCCCCCAATCAATCGTTTAAGGTGGAGAACGACAATATATCGCCCAAGCTTTATACCTATCCCGAGGGGAAACTTATTGCCGGCTACGATACATTGAAGTTGTTGAACTTTATGCTTTCATTTGAAGATTTGCGCTATGAGGCGATACTGAACCAGGATGTAACACAGCACAGGATCGATTCTGTGAGGGGTTCAACACCGAAATTCATACTCACCCTTGAGGACACAAAAAATGAAACCACTCAACTCAAGGCCTTTTACCGGCCCAATGACGAACAGAAGTATGATGATGCGACCGGTAAATTATATGTCCATGATTTGGACCGCCTATATGCTTTTGTAAACGATGGCGATGATTTCCTGATGATACAATATTTTGTGTTTGGACCGGTATTGCTTCAGAGGAGCGATTTTGATATTGGGGCGTAAGGGGATATTAAATAGGATGTGCATGGATCAATAAATGATTGTCCCGAGTTGTACCCACGATACGAAATAGCCCTTTACGAACATAAATGGGAAACCCTCAATATAGCAACGTCATTGCGGGAAATCAACAGGAGGCCATTGTGTGAGGTATTTCGGAGCAATCTGTTTGAATTACATACTGCAACAACGATAAACGAAGAAAACAGCAATGGTTTTTGACAAATTGCTTCACTCCAACGCATTTCCCCCTTCTTCGTTCGCAATGACGATTTTCAATTAATTAAAATGAAGTCGTTGTGATACAGGCTACTTTATTCCTTTATTAACTTTTCTGTGGTTGCCCCTTTCTCGGATGTGATTTTAATCAAATAAACCCCTTTCGGATTATCCGAAATATCTATTTGGGATGAATTTCCCAAATAAATCAAACCACCCATCAGGTTCCTAATTTCAACTTCAATGACTCTATCACCTGAAATTTCAAATTTCCCTGACGTGGGGTTTGGGAAAATGGTAAAGATATCTTTTTTGGCTTGGCCTGTAATGCCCGTAACAAAGGGATCAGGTTGCCAATCAATCGAAATACTTGCAAAACTGGGTACATTGGTAGGGGTAAGGCTTTCCGGTTCCGTCCCTTTTGTAAACGTGAAATTGGAGAAATTCCCCGTGGCATTTTTATCGGTGAGCTCCATCCATACTTTATAAGTCCCGTCAGCAACAGGGTTGCCTTCGAAGTCGGTGGCATCCCAGACACATGTCCGTGTTCCGTGGCTGGTACGGGTTGGGCCTGAAATGGCATCCACGATGTTGAACGGGCTTCCGGCCTCGGTAGTTGTGGCCTGCCATGTGTTCAGGTGGGTTTTTCTTTGTTGTGCATAGGCAAGCAGGGTTTTAATAAAATTTCCTGCATCGTCTTCAACCCAGATGGCCACAATATTCCTTGGGGCAAAATTTCCGCCCGTTGAACTGGTTGTGGTTGTATCGGTCAGCTCACCTGATGTTTGGGCGTTCAATGCAATTCCACAAAGAAATACAAATAAGAAAGTCGTGTAAATTTTTTTCATAATCCTGATTTTAATTCGATTGAGTATTTAATAAAGCGCAAACTTAGAAAAAACCCAAATGAGAAACGACTGGAATGATTCTAAATTAATTCGCTTTTATTGTTGAAGTCTTCTAATTTCTTTGTCAAAATCAGAAACGTAGTTTTTGTCTTGTATTATCCTGAATCCCGTTGCCCGGTGCGAATTCACTCGGTAACCGATGGCCGTAATTGCCCTAAGGTTATAATATTTCG
>JAJRTT010000207.1 GCA_024278155.1 Bacteroidota bacterium
CCAATACGCAAACCATTGCAGCGACCAAGCCCGGGATTTTCAATAAGGACCTTCACATGATGGCCGCCAGGGTAATTGCTTCCGGTCTAAAAGATCTGGGACTGATGAAAGGCAATGTGGACGATGCGGTCGCCAATGGGGCCCACGCCCTCTTCTTCCCGCACGGCCTGGGACATATGATGGGCCTTGACGTACACGATATGGAAGGCCTTGGAGAAGATTTCGTGGGATATGATGAAGAAGTGAAACGCAGCGAACAGTTTGGGCTGGCATTCCTGAGACTTGGGAAAAGGCACAAGCCCGGATATGTTTTTACCATTGAACCCGGTATTTATTTTATCCCCGCCCTGATCGATATGTGGAAAAACGAAGGCAAGTTCACCGACTTTATCAATTTTGACAAAGTAGAAACATATAAAGATTTTGGTGGGATACGGATCGAAGATGACATACTTGTAACAGAAACGGGTTATAGGGTGCTGGGCAAACCCATTCCAAAGACCATGGCCGAGGTGGAAGAAACCATGGGAAAATAAAAACCTAAATGCAAATTTCCAAATCCCTTTTCATGTTTCATCTGAAAAGGGATTTTTTTTGTACCTTGTCAACCATTTCTGAAAAAACCAACTAAATTATGAAAAGAGAGCTTACGCTGTTCCTGATTTCTTCTTTTTGCTTTTTGTTTTTGTTCTTCGGCCAGCCGATATTCCCCCAGGGAAACAGACAAAACAGCAAATCGCTTTATATTGGGTTTGAACCTTTTACCTTTGCCATTGGAACAAAAGGCTTGTTCTTGGATTACAGGGTGAACGACAAGATTGTTTATAACTTTTATGGAGCCTATCAAAGTTGGTGGGTAAACAGGGATGAAATCCCGGAAAATGGGAAATACCCCTTGTCGGATTATTATCTTGCTTCAAGGGGGCCGGTTTTCCGGGCCGGACTTGGTTTGTTTTGTCAAAAGACGATTTTCAGTTTTCGCAAGTCTTGATCCGGCCTGAGTTGACCTACAAATACCTGAACTACGAAAATAAATGTTTTTATGATGGTTCAAATGGATTGAGCAGTACACCCCGGCAGTTACGTTCATTCAGAAGTAATTATTTTGCCTTGAACGTTGTTTTTGGTTTTGGCCATTTTGATGATTCGTTCAAGAAAATGTCTTTTGAATGGTTCATCGGGCCGGGGCTTGCCATGGCTTTTGAAGAGAAAACCCTGATAAGCCAGGGGGCAAGTGGGAATTGTTCAGATGAGGCCCTGGACGAACAAGTAAACAAAACTGTTTTTTACCCCTCCGTCCGTTTTGGTGTCCAGGTTGGTTTCATGCTATTTGAAAAAGAAAAGTAATTTCTTATTGCATTCATTGCCATTACAGATACAATCTGTAATGGTTTATGGCATTTTTCGGTTTTTAACTAAATATAAAAGAATTGAACTTTCTTTAATCTATGCCCCTTATTGGTGTTGTCGCCAACAAGTAATAAAAACTGAACCTTGGGCAAATTATTGTTTCTTTATCAATACACAACTGATGGGATAATGATCGGAAAGATGGACTTTGTCCCTTTTGAAGTTGACGGACGCGAAAATTTTATCGTGCAGGATGTAATCAATGCGAAGGGCCGGGAAATTATCCCCGGCATATGTGTTCCCAAAGCCACTTCCACTTTCAACAAAGGCATCCTTCAAATCTTTTGTGAGCGAATGGTATGTATAAGAAACCGGCGTGTCGTTAAAATCACCGGCAAGGAGAATGGGGTAGGGCGAACTCCTTAAATGTTGTTTTACGATACCGACCTGATCGCCCCGCTTGATAAAAGCCGCTTTCACTTTTGAAGCAACGGCACGTGAGGCATTTCGCATTTCATCCTTGTCCTGTTGGATATCCATCTCGGAAATAAAATCATAATCTTCTTTTTTAAGGTGGATGGATGCCAGGTGGAGATTGTAAATCCGGATGGTGTCACTGTCCATAATTACATCGGCGAAAATGGCAATTGCTTTATTATCGAATTCCACATGGCCCCGGTTGATAATCGGAAATTTACTGAAAATGGCAATGGCATCCAATTTTTTCCCCTTTTGCTCAAAATAGTTCCTTGTATGCGTAAAAGGACAGTTGATTTTTTTTGCAAACCACCTTGTGAAATTATTTATTTCTTTTCGGTCATACAAGAACTCTTGTAGAATTACAATATCGGCATTTTTGCCCTGGATGTAATCCAGTATTTCATTTTGGTTCCCAAAATCGGAAATGTATTTCGTGTTCGTGATATTTACTTTCAGGAAATTCTGGACATTGAATGAAAGGATTTTTATCGCTGTTTTTTCCTTTGGGATTTTTTTTGAGGAGTGGACCGGCAAGAGCTGTGCAAGATGGTTCCACCCAATCAGTATGACAATAATCGAAAGTAAAATAAAACGGGGCCGGATAAAAAACCAAATGATAACAAATCCCAGGTTAATGGCCAGGATAATCGGATAGGACAGGCCGGCAAATGCCGGGAGGGGGAAATTCCCCGGTTTCAAAAAAACGGCCGTATAGGACAATAGCAATAAACCGATGGCAACAATGTTCAGCAGAAAAACCAGCTTCCCGATAAACGATAATTTGTGTTTGTTTTCCTTTGTTGCCACTTGTTTCTTTTGGATTGGTTTGTTTATTGTGTTTTTGAGACACACATCGGGGTATCTCTACATTCCATTATAATTTTAACTCTTAACTTTTAGCCCCTAACATTTCATCCTACGTAGCTTCGCCGTGTTCGCATAAAGCTTTAGCAGTTGCTAAGCGAAGTAGGGCCTGACTTTTCACCCTCGTTTTTTGGATTCCAGCCTTTCGGGTCACCAACGCAATGCCCCCTTCGACCCAAAAGGTTTCTTTAACCCTTGTTGCTCGCATTGAACAACAATTCTTTTTCTTCCCTGCTCAAGCTTTCGTATCCTGATTTTGAAATCTTGTCCAGTATCTTATCGATTTTATCTTGTTGTTTGTGTTTTTGCACATTGTAATCTTCATCCTTCATCGGACGGGCATTGGTGTAAACATTCGTAAAAGGTGATTTCTTCTTTTTCACAAAAAACTTCCTGAACCCATCAAATGAAAAACTGCCGAAAAACCTGCTCATGTCCTTTCCTTTTTTGAGTGAATAAACGAACCATAGCCCATAGAGCGCCCCGCCGATGTGCGCGATATGACCACCTGAATTTGAGGAATCTATCTGAAAAAAATCCATCACAAAAAGGGCCACGGCAATATAGATGATTTTTATCCTGCCAATCAATAACATATTGATGGAATAATTGGGCACATAAAAAGAAATAGCCGTAACTATGGCCATCACCGAACCCGAGGCACCGATTGTCGTTGCCAAAGCCAGGGAGTTTCCATAAACCGGGAAAATATTGTAAAACAGGATGAACAGCAAAGCACCACTTATCCCCCCCATTAAATAAACAGAAATCAATTGCCGGGAGTTGAGGTATTGCAAAAATATCTGCCCAAACCAAAACAACCACAACATATTGAACAGGATATGGAAAAAGCCGATATGGGTAAACATATAGCTAATCAGTGTCCATGGCCTGAAGACAAGATGTGAAAGGGAGGCCGGAACCCCTAAGAAATCAGAGATGTGGTAAGATATTTCACTATCTGGGATGTTCATCAAAAAACCAAGTACCTTTATGATATTGATGATTAGCCAAACCGCCACGTTGATGAGGATAATGCGTGTCAATACATTGTTGTTCAGGAAAAATGATTTCAATTTCCTGATGGGGTTTCCCTGATTGTAACTTCCTGTGTAATAACTCATATTGAATTTCGTAAATCGTA